>JBFLKR010000100.1:0-4582 GCA_040883295.1 Acidimicrobiia bacterium | reverse complement strand
TACTCGACGTGCACCGGTGACAGGTCGGTGGCGAGCACGTCGAGACCCCGGTCGGCGAACCACCGGGACGTGTAGCCGACGCCGGCCCCGAGCTCGAGGAGACGGGCACCCGGGCCGAGCCGCCGCACGAGGTCGGCCTTGGCGGCGTCCCGCCATGCCGGCTCGCCCCGGTCCTCCCGATGCTGGGCGTGGGCGTCGTAGGTCTCCGTCAGCTCGGGCCTCGGGTCCATGGGCGGCAACGCTAGGACAGCGTGTCGAGCCCGTCGCCACGAGCGGCGCTCCACGGCAGAAACACCGTCCCCGCCCATCGCTACGATGCTCGGGAGACCCCCAAGGAGAACCATGCCACTCGGGTACGACGGTCAGCTCTACATCCTCGCGTTCGACCACCGCGGCAGCTTCAAGAAGATGTTCGGCGTCGGCGACGACGCCACGCCCGAGCAGATGGAGCGGTTGAAGTCCGCCAAGCAGCTGGTCTGGGAGGGCGTCCAACTCGCCCTCGACGGCGGTGCCCCCGCCGACAAGGTCGGCGTGTTGGTCGACGAGGAGATGGGCACGACGGTGGCCGAGGAGGCCAAGGCTCGAGGCGTGACCCTGGCGATGCCGGTGGAGGCGTCCGGGCAGGAGGTCTTCGACTTCGAGTACGGCGACGAGTTCGGCGAGCACATCACGGCGTTCGACCCCGACTTCTCCAAGGTGCTCGTCCGCTGGAACCCCGACGACGCCGACGACGCCAAGCAGTTGCAGGGCGAGCGGCTGAAGCGCCTCGGCGACTGGCTCCACGCCAATGACCGCAAGTACCTGTTCGAGCTCCTCGTCCCCGCCTCGGAGCGACAGCTCGCCCTGGTCGGCGGCGACACCGACGCCTACGACGCCGAGGTCCGCCCATACGCCACCCTCGAGGCGATCGAGGAGATCCAGTCCGCCGGCGTGGAGCCGGACGTCTGGAAGATCGAGGGCCTCGACCGACAGCGCTCCTGCGAGCTCCTCGCCGCCCTGACCCGCCGCGACGGTCGCGACAGCGTCATCTCGGTCGTGCTCGGCCGAGGTGCCGACGACGCCAAGGTGGAGCACTGGCTCCGCCAGGGTGCCCCGGTGCCCGGGTACGCCGGCTTCGCCATCGGCCGGTCGATCTGGAAGGCCGAGGTGCAGGCCTGGGGCGACGGGTCGATGGATCGCGAGACGGCAGCCCGCGGCATCGCCGCCAACTACCGGAAGTTCGTCGACGTCTACGAAGACGCCTCGGCCTGAGCCGGGAGGCGAACCATGCGCATCGGCATCCTCACGGGCGGTGGCGACGTCCCGGGCCTGAACGCCTGCATCAAGGCCGTCGTCAACCGCGTCGCCGACCAGGGCCACACCGTGGTCGGCATCAGGCACGGCTGGGGTGGCCTCCTCAACGCCAATCCCGACGACCCCGATTCGCTGGGCGAGCACTTCGAGCCGCTCGACCCGGGCCGGGTCCGCACCGTCGACCGCACTGGTGGCACCTTCCTCCACACGTCGCGGACGAACCCGTCGAACGTGCGACCGAAGGAGGTGCCCGACTTCCTCGCCGGCCAGGCCGACGGAGATGGTCCCTTCGACTTCACGCCCCACATCCTGTCGGTGCTCGACCACCTCGGCATCGACGTGCTCATCCCCATCGGCGGTGACGACACGCTCTCGTACGCGATGCGGATGCACACCGAGGGCGTCCCGGTGATCGCCATCCCGAAGACGATGGACAACGACGTACACGGCACGGACTACTGCATCGGCTTCTCGACGGCCGTCACCCGCGGGGTCGAGTTCATCCACAAGCTGCGAACCAGCACCGGGTCGCACGAGCGGATCGCCGTGGTGGAGCTCTTCGGGCGCTACAGCGGCGAGACCTCACTGGTCACCGCCTACCTCGGCGGCGTCGACCGGGCCGTGATCTCCGAGGTCCCGGTGCAGATCGACACGCTGGCCGAGAAGCTCATGTTCGACAAGGCCAACAACCCCTCCAACTACGCCATGATGACCATCTCGGAGGGGGCGGTCGTCGAGGGCGGCGACATGCACCTCTCGGGCGAGGAGGACGCCTACGGGCACCGCAAGCTCGGCGGCGTCGGTGCCTACACCGGCCAACTCCTCAAGGAGCGGACCGGGGAGGGCATCATCTTCCAGCAGGTGGCCTACCTCATGCGCTCGGGGAGCCCCGACTCCCTCGACCTCATGGTGGCGACGAACTACGCCGTCATGGCCGCCGACCTCGCCGTCGAGGGGTCGTCGGGGCGCATGGTGGCGCTCCGCAGCGGCACCTACACGAACGTCCCGATCTCGGTGACCAAGGACGGCGTCAAGCGGGTGGACGTGGGCGAGCTCTACGACGTCGCCGAATACCGGCCGAAGATCCGACACGTCGGCGGCAAGCCGATGTTCCTCTACTGATGCCGGTCATCGGAGTCCTCACCGCCGGCGGCGATTGCCCGGGGCTGAACGCCGTCATCCGAGGCGTGGTGGGGCGCAGCCTGCAGCGCGACACCGAGGTCGTCGGTGTCCTCAACGGGTGGGAAGGCCTCATGCAGGGCAAGGTGCGCGCCCTCGACCGCGACTCGGTGCGAGGGATCCTCACCCGTGGCGGCACCATCCTCGGCACCTCCCGCCTCGACCCGTACGTGCACGGGGACGGCTACGCCAGCGTGGAGGCGACCCTTCGCCGGACGGGCATCGAGACGATGATCATCATCGGCGGTGACGGAACCCTGCGGTCGGCGCTGCAGCTCCACGAGGAGGGCATGGGCGCCGTCGGCGTCCCCAAGACGATCGACAACGACATCCCCGCCACCGATGTCACGTTCGGCTTCGACACGGCCGTGTCTATCGCCACCGAAGCCGTCGACCGGATCACCAGCACCGCCGAGGCCCACAACCGCATCATGATCGTCGAGGTGATGGGGCGGACGAAGGGGTGGATCGCCACCTACGCCGGCATCGCCGGGGGCGCCGACGCGATCCTCATCCCCGAGCATCCCTACGACCTCGAGGAGGTCGCCGACACGATCCGCCGCCGCCACCGTCGGGGGCACTCGTACTCGGTGGTGGTCGTCGCCGAGGGCGTCGAACCGCCCGACGGCGAGCAGTTCCCGGCCCAGAAGGACGCCTTCGGGTTCGCCCGGCTCGGCGGGGTGGCCTACCAGATCGCGCCGGTGCTCGAGGAACTCACGGGGTTCGAGACGCGGGTCACGGTGCTCGGCCACACCCAGCGGGGTGGGACGCCGACAGCCGCCGACCGGGTGCTCGCCACCCGTCTCGGGGTCGCCGCCGCCGACCTGGCCATCGATGGGGAGTCGGGGGTCATGGCCGCGCTGCGGGGCACCGAGATCGTCCCCGTCCCGCTGGCGGAGGCGTGCTCGGGGATCAAGGGCGTCGGCGACGACCTCATCGACGTCGCCGCGACGTTCTTCGGGTGACACCGACCCCCGTCCGGCGCGATGATGGGTCGAAGGAGGTCCAGCCATGACGAGGACGCACCTGCCGCTCGAGGCCTGGCTCCGCGAGGCCGACCATGCGTTCGCCGACGATCCCGACGGGTTCGCCGTGCCCCGGTTCGGCCAGCCGGGTGGCGTGTACCTGAGCGAGGCCGAGGCGCTGCTCGGAGACGAGGCCCCGTGGCACCACGTCGCCTACGTCGCCCAGAAGCTCGAGGAGTTGGGGGACGCCGCCTAGGGCGGCGTTCGTGATGGACGAAGGCGATCGCGAGCCGGTGCCGAACACCGACGACGCCATTGTTGCCTGCGGCGGCTGCGGCAAGCCGCTGCTTCGCGGCCAGCCGGTCTTCCACTTCGACGACCAGCGCTTTCACGTCGACTGCGTCCCGGCGGAGCACGCGTCCCGAGCCCAGGCGCTGCTCGGCGTGAAGAGCTGCTGAGGGGACGTCGCGGGCGTCAGGCGACCCGCTCGAGCGTGACCTCGATGCGGTCGTACCAGATGGAGGTGCGGCCCTCGAAGCCCGAGTCGGTGCCGACGAACAGCCACAGGCGACCGTCGTCGTCGGCGGTGACCGGCCCGTCGAGGGTCTCCTCCAGGGTGACGAGGGCGTAGGGCGTCGGATCCTGGTCCAAGGCCTCCTCGCAGGGGATGCCGTTGGCGATGACACCGGCGACGTCGGCAGCCTCGCCGCCCTGGGACTGGCCGCCCTTGTCGACCGCCAGCCGGGTGTCGCCATCCTCGCTGACCGGGATCGGCTCCTCCTCACTGGCGCCGACCTTCATCCACACCGACTCCCCCGGTGCGCCGCCGATGCCGGCGCACCCACTGGGGGCGTTCGAGGCGAACTCGACCGTGTAGGAGACCTCGTAGGTCGCACCGGGCTCGAGCCCGTCGGTGTCGGTGACCGCTCGGTAGAGGTACAGGAAGAGGTCGTCGGATCGATTCGAGGCGGCGAGATGGAAGAAGCCGTCGGCGGGGTCGAACCCGGGTGGCGCCCCCTCGGTCTCCGAGAGCAGGTCGTCGGGCCGGGTGGCATCGGTGTAGTCGGCCACCTCCGACGCCCACCCATCGGAGCCGCCGACGAAGTCGTACGCCAACTCGATCGGCCCGGCGGATCCGGTCGTCG
>JBFLKR010000099.1:0-8290 GCA_040883295.1 Acidimicrobiia bacterium | reverse complement strand
GTGGCGCGGCCGTGGACGTTCGTCGGCAGCCTGGAGCCCGTGACCCTGTGGGGGCTGGTGGCACTCGGCACGGTCGCCATGGCCTTGCCGATCACCACCGAAATGGTGTCCCTGACCATGGTGCCCGCTCGGGTGGTGGGCGTGATCATCACGCTGGAACCGGTCGCAGCTGCCGCCACCGCGTGGTGGTTCCTCGACGAGGCACTCGCCGCCGTCCAGATCGCCGGCCTCGTGCTCATCATGTCCGCCGTGGCGGCCGTGACGTGGACGACGTCCCAGACGCAGACGCACGATCCGGTGCCGGTGTGAGCCGTCGCCGAGGGGCTAGCCCGTCAGGTCGGGGTCGACGCATCCATCGGTGCCACCGGTGGACGAGACCGGGAACGTGTACACCTCCGGGTCCCGGAAGCCACTCCCCACGTCGTCCGTGTCGAGGAATCGGACGATCGCCCGTCCGAGCGCCTCGACCTCGAGGGCCTGGACCTCGTCGGTGGCGAGGGCTTCGGCCTCCGGCGGGTTCTGCAGGAACAATGCCTCGGTGAGGATCGCCGGGATCGGGTACGTGAGCCGGAGGATGCCGTAGGCGTCGCGCCCGTCACCGTCCCGCACGGCGGCGAACGCACCGGGCTCGAACGAGTTCACCCACGGCAGGTCGAGCGGTTCGAGGGCGGCGACGAGCTCCTCATAGGCGAGGCCGGCCGCCCGCCGGGAGGCGTCGTCGTCGACCTGGTGGAAGACGATCGTGCCCGGCTCGTCGGCTGGGCCGATGCTGCCGGCGTTGTGGTGGACGGACACCAGGAGCCGGGGTGCCACCGTCCGGGCGAGCTCGGCCCTCGCCCGGATCGCCATGCGGTAGTCGCCGGTGCGGGTCAGGAGGGCGTCGACCCCGCGCTCGTCGAGCCAGACGACCAGATCCCTCGAGACCGCGAGGTTGAGGTCGGCCTCTCGCAGCCCGTTGCGGCCCACCGACCCGGTCTCGACGTCGCCACCGTGGCCCGGGTCGATGAGGACGTCGACGGGACCGACCGGATCGAGGTCGGTCAGCACGGCTCGCTCGGCGCAAGGGGTACCCACCACGAAGCGGCCCGCCCCCACGGCGAGGATCGGCACGACCACCCCCGTCGGGGTGAGCCCGGCGAGGGCATCGGGCGGGGTCGTGGTCGTCGACACCTCGGGTGCGGGTTGGGTCGTGTCCGGGATCGCGGTGGTGGTCGTGGCCGCGGCGCTCGTGGTGGGCGCCGCCGACGAATCGGGCGGCTCGGGCGGGTCGGGCACGGCGAGCGAGGAGCATGCCGCGACCACGACCGCCAGCGCCACAACGAGGGAGCGGTGCCACATGGTGGCGAGGCTACGGCTCGGGGGAGTCGCGAGGGATCGGTAGGCTCGCACCCCTACCCGGCACCGGAGGACGCGTGGCCGTCGACGCACGCACGCAACGAATGATCGACAAGCACCGAGGCGACGAGGCCCGGTGGTTGCAGAAGACCCAGTTCGCCCTGAGCAAGGCGAAGGAAGCCCGGGAGAAGCTGGCCGCGACGGCCGGCGACGACCTGAGCCCCCTGCTGACGCTCGACGACGGCACCACGGTCTCGATCCACCAGCTCGACGAGATCATCCAAAAGCGCGTCGACGCCCTGCGCGAAGCCCTCGGCCAGGCCCCGACCGGCTAGCCGAGGTCCCACAGCAGGATCCCGGCCGCCTCGACCGGCCCGGCCCCGGCCGACCGGTAGACGGCCGCCGCGACGTCGTCCCCTCCCTCGATGGGCACCCACATCGATCGGCACCGTCGCTCGCGTCCCAGGTCGGCGAGCGCGCCGATGAGCGCCCGCCCGATCCCCCGCCGCCGGAACGGCTCGTCGACGCCGAGTTCGTAGAGGAGCATCTCGACGCCCTTGTCGGGATGGGCAAGCTCCACCCCGGAGATGAAGCCGACGGGGTCGCCGTCCTCGTACGCCAGCAGCAGGTGGTGACCGTCGCGGGACAGAAAGTCCCTGGTCCATGCGGGATCGGGATCCCGGTCGAAGAGGTGCCCGGCTCCCACCACTTCCTCGGCGTCGGTGGGTCCCAGGCGGCGGACCTCCATGGAGGGCACGATAGATCGGGGTGCCGTCGGCCGCCCCGACTCAGCCCGGCCCGGCACCCTCCTCGTCGGACACCACCGATCGGTCCGACCGCGAGCCGTAGACCTGGGTGGACAACGGCTCGAACGGATCGGGGGAGAAGATGGCCTCGATGGGCAGCCCGAAGAAGTCCGACAACTTGAAGGCGAGCTCCAGCGACGGGTTGTAGGTCCCCTGCTCCAGGTAGCCGATGGTGCGGTAGTGGACTCCGAGCGCCTCGGACAACGCTCGCCTCGACAGGCCCCGCTCGGCCCGTAGGACCGCGATCCGGTTGTGGACCTCCAGTTCGCCGCTCACGCGTCGGCTCCCGCGGCGTCGAGATCCGGCTCCCGCCACAACAACACCGAGCTGGGGAGACAGAGGGCCAGCAGGAACCAGCCGATGACGGCGTAGCTGCTGATCTCGGTGATGGACAGCTCGTCGAAGACATCCAGGGCGATCTGCGATCCGACGAGGCTCAGCGCCCCGACGGTGGCAAGGATCGCGTAGGCGGAGCGATACGCACCGTCGCGCGCCGTCCGCTCGCGCTCGTCGAGTTCCTCGTCCGGCCGATGCGCCCACTCGCGCTGCCACGAGTAGACGGCGTAACCGGCGACCGAGGAGACCCCGGCCGACACGGCGAACAGCACCACGACGACCATCTCGGCCGTGCCCTCCAGGGCGTCGCCTGCCAGGTAGGCCGCCCCAGCGATGGCGAACGCCACGTAGGGGGCCACGGCCCACACCCGACGCCGAGACAGGGGGGCGTCATCATCGACCGATCCGAATGCCACGGCTACCTCCTCGATTGAGCAATCCGAGGCCTTAATGTAGTAGTTCTACTACATGACTGTCAAGCTGTACTCGTCCATGAAGCGCTGATACGGCCTACTGCGACACGATCGGCGCTCACCTACCCGGGGAGCGTGCCTTTCGGCGGGGTACCGTCCTTCGACCATGGGGTTCACCCGCGACGAGCTCGAGGCCCAGTACGGCCGATCGGTCCCCGACCTCGTCGGCGACGACCTCCGGCTCCTGATCGTCGGCATCAATCCGGGGTTGTGGACGGCCGCCACCCAGACCCACTTCGCCCATCCCGGCAACCGCTTCTACCCCGCCCTCCATCGGGCCGGCATCACCCAGTGGGCCATCGACCCATCGGCTGGGATGTCCCACGAGGACCGGGCGATGCTCGTGCGTCGCGGCGTCGGCATCACCAACCTCGTGAACCGCGCCACGGCCCGGGCCGACGAACTCGACACCGGCGAGCTCGTGGCGGGCGGCCGACGGCTCGAGGCATTCGTGGCCGACCGTGGCCCCCGGGTCGTCGCGGTGGCGGGTCTCGGCGCCTATCGCACCGCCTTCGCGCGGCCGAAGGCGTCGAAGGGCCGCCAGGACGAGCGCATCGCCGACATCGAGGTGTGGCTCGTGGGCAACCCGTCGGGACTCAACGCTCACGAGACCGTCGACACCCTCGCCCAGCAGTTCCGCACCGTCGCCGATGTGGCCGGGGTACGGACCGACGGTCCGGGGGCCGACACCTAGCGGGCCCAGAGCTCCCGGTTGAACAGGATGAGGATCGGGAGGATCTCGAGCCGGCCGATCACCATCAGCGCCGCCAGGATCCACTTGCCGGCCTCCGGCACCGGGATGAAGTTGCCCGCCGGGCCGAGCTCGCCGAGGGCCGGACCCACATTGCCGATCGACGTGGCCACCGCCGACACCGTCTCCACCATGTCGAGCGACCCGGCACCGACCGTCCCCACGGTGGCGAGCAGGAACGTCCCCGTCATGAAGGCGAACATGTAGAGCAGGAAGAATGTCTGGGTGGCCTCGACGACGGTGTCGGGCACCGGGTCCTTGCCGATGCGGGTGACGAACACGCCCCGCGGGTGGATGAGCCGACGGACGTCCATGCGGGAGGCGTTGTAGAGGACGTCGAGGCGGTACACCTTGACCGAGCCGGACGTCGACCCGGCCATCCCGCCGACGAACATCAGGCCGACGACGGCGATCTCGAGGCCGACCGCCCAGACGGCGAAGTCGACCGTGCCGTAACCCGTCGTGGTGACGAGCGTCGCCGAGGTGAAGATGGCGTTGCGAACCCCGTCGTGGATCGAGCCGCCCCACGTGCCGAAGGCCATGACGACCGACGCGACGCCGAGGATCGCCAGGTAGAGCTTGAACTCGGCGCTCCGCAGGTAGGCCCGGGGGTCGGAGAGGGCCTTGTAGTGAAGGGCGAACGACGACCCGGCGAGCACCATGAACCCGATGACGACCCACTGGGCATAGGCCGAGTAGGCGCCGAGCGATCCCGCGTTGGTGGAGAACCCACCGGTGGACATCGTCGTGAGGGCGTGGTTGACGCCCTCGAAGAGGGTCATGTCCCCGGCCCAGAGCAGCAGGGCCTCGACGAGGGTCAGCACGGCGTAGACCGCCCAGAGCCGCTTGGCGGTGTCCGCGAACCGAGGCGTGAGTCGGTCGGGGGTGGGTCCGGGGCTCTCGGCCTTGGCCAACTGCACGGCGCCCATGCCGAGCAGTGGGAGGATGGCGATGGAGAGGACGATGATCCCCATGCCGCCGATCCACTGGGTGAGCGATCGCCAGAACAGGATGCCGTGGGGCAGCAGGCCGGGGTCGGCGACGATCGAGGACCCGGTGGTGGTGAAGCCGGCGGTCGACTCGAACACGGCGTCGGTGATGCCCGGCACGGCCCCGGTGAGGAGGTAGGGCAACGAGCCGAAGAGACAGATCGCCATCCAGGCGAGCCCCACGGCGGCAAAACCCTCCCGCGGGCTGAGCTCCCCGGGACGATCGAAGTACCGCCACAGGCCACCGCCGACGGCGACGGTGATGGCGGCGGCGACCGCGATCCACAGCGCGACCGACCATTCCCGGTAGAGGAGGGCGACGCCGGCGCCCGAGAGCATGGCGAGGCCCACGGCGCCCACGACGGCACCGACCACGTGGAGGAGATGACGGACGGACATCCGCTCAGGTGCCGGAGAGTTGCTCGGCCACGGGGATGCCCTTGGGCAAGGCGACCACGATCAGTCGGTCGCCGCGTTCGACCACGGTGTTGCCCCGCGGGACGAAGGCATCGCCGTTGCGCTGGATGCCGGCGACGATCAGGGTCTTGGGCAGCTTGAGCTCCCGGAGCGTGCGACCACAGGCGGGACTCCCGGCCTGGACCTCGAGCTCGAGGGCCTCGGCGGACGAGCCCGGGATCGTCACCGCCGAGTGGATCGCGCCTCGGCGGACGAACCGGAGGATGGCGTTGGCGGCGGAGATGCGGGAGCTGACGGTGGCGTCGATGCCGAACCCCCCGAGCAGCCCGAAGTACCCGGTGTTGTTGAACCGGGCGATCGCCTCGTCGGCACCGAGGGCCTTGGCGACGAGACCACCGAGCAGGTTGTCGCCGTCCCAGCCGGTCAGCGCCAGCACGGCGTCGCCCGCCCCGATCTTGATCACGTCGCGAAGGAAGTCGGGATCGGTGGGGTTGCCCGTCTCGACGATGACGTCGGGCAACCGTTCGGCGATCGCCCTGGTCTTCACCGGGTCGGCGTCGATGAGGTACGTGCGGAGCGGCGCCTGGAAGCGGCGCCGGGGCAGCTCGACGAACCGCTTGGCCGCCAACTCGGCAAGTCGGGTGGCGCCGAGGATGATGACCCGGTCGGCACCGCTCTCGGCCAGGGCGAAGACCCGATAGGGCTCCTCGGTGTGGTCGGCCTTGGCCATGAGCAGCACGTGGTCGCCCTCCTCGAGACGCGTATCGCCCCGGGCGATGAACGTCTCGTCCCGGCGGACGACGGCCACGACGAGCCAGTCGAACGTCTTCACGTCCTGGCGGATCTCGGCCAGCGTCTTGCCGATCGCCGACGAGTTCCCGTGGAGGTAGGTGCCCACGAGCAGCAGCTGGCCATCGGCGAACTCGACGTGCTCGGCCACCGGGCCCGTCGTGACGAGCTTCACCAGCTCTTCGGCCGCCGCCTCGCCGGGGTCGATGACGAGGTTCACCCCGAGGGCCTCGACCTCGGCCTTGAGCTCGGCGTCCTCGATTCGGGCGATCTTGCGCTCGATGCCGAGCTCGTGGGCGGCGTGACAGGCGAGCACGTTGACGGCGTCGGACGAGCTCACCGCGATGAGGAGGTCGGTCTCCGCCCCGCCTGCCTGGGCGATGGTGGCGGCCGAGGCCCCGTTGGCCGAGATGACGAGGCAGTCGAGGTCGTTCTGCATCTCGGCCGCCCGCTTCGGGTTGGACTCGATGACGACCACGTCCTGCTTCTCGCTCGAGAAGCGCTCGGCGAGGTACGAACCCACGGCGCCGGCGCCAACCACGATGATGCGCACGACCGAGCAGGTTAGGCCGCGACCAACCGATCCCCCACTCGAACCACGAGGCGAACCCAGGGTTCGCTGGCGCGGCTGGTCCGCAACCCAGGGTTCGGTGGCGCGCTGGCGCGCCACCGAGCCCCGAGAAACTCAGGTGCCGTTCGCCCGCCGACCCTCGGCGGCCTCCGAGACAACGGAGGCGACACGGAGCGCCCGGGTCTCCGGACGCTTGGCCGACTTCACCCACCAGAGCAGGTTCTTCCGAGCCGAGGCAGGGAACGACTCCCAGTGGTCCCGCGCCCCGGGCGTGGCGTCGAGGGCGGCTCCCAGGTCATCGGGGACGATGAGCGCCTCTACGTCGTCGAGGATCGTCCACGTCCCGTCGGCCTTGGCCCGGTCGATGACCGCCCAGCCGGCATCGGTGATGCGCCCTTCCGATGCGAGGCGGGCGACCATCTCCTTGTTGACCCGACTCCAGATGCTGCCCTCGCGTCGGGGTGAGATCCGCAGCATCGATCGGTCCTCGTCGACCTTCCGGGCGGTCGAGTCGATCCAGCCGTGGCAGAGGAGCGTCTCGACGATCTCACCCCAGGACAGGTAGTCGGGGTGGTGCTTCTTGTACGAGACGAGCCAGATGGACTCGGTTCGCCGACGACCCTCGGCTTCCAGCCAGCGATCGAGCTCGGCCTGACTGCGCACCTCGAGGTGGTCATCGGTCGACATGTTCGAAGGGTAAGGAGCGAACTGCGGGTTTGATGACGCGCCAGCGCGTCAGCAAACCCTGGGTTCCCCCCGGCGCGTCACCGAACCCTGGGTTCGGCCCATGACCACCCACGAAGAAACGCCGCCCGAGCGGGCGGCGTTTCTGGTGGTGGTTGGTGGTGACGACACCGTACCGGTCCCCAGATCCTCGGTCAAGGGGTCATTCCCACGCCTCCATGGGCGGGCAGGTGCAGACGAGGTGCCGGTCGCCGTAGCCCTGGTCGATGCGGCTGACGGGCGGCCAGTACTTGTGGGCCTTCACCGCCGGGTCGGGGTAGGCCGCCGTCTCCCGCGTGTAGGGCCGCCGCCACTCCCCCACCAACAGGTCCTCGGCGGTGTGCGGGGCGTGGCGGAGCACCGAGTCCTCCAGGGCCACCTCACCCCGACCGACCTCGTCGATCTCCGCCCGAATGGCGATCATCGCGTCGCAGAACCGGTCGAGCTCCGACAGGGGCTCCGACTCGGTCGGCTCGATCATCAGGGTGCCGGCGACGGGGAAGCTCATCGTCGGGGCGTGGAAGCCGTAGTCGATCAGGCGCTTGGCGAGGTCGTCGACCGTCACACCGGTCTCGGCGGTGATCGGGCGGAGGTCGATGATGCACTCGTGGGCGACGAACCCGGCGCTCCCCCGGTAGAGGACGTCGTAGTGCTCGTCGAGGCGGGCGGCCACGTAGTTGGCCGAGAGGATCGCGACCTCGCTGGCGCGCCGCAGGCCGTCGGCGCCCATCATCCGGATGTACATCCACGGGATCGGAAGGATCCCCGCCGAGCCGAGGGGGGCCGAGGCGACCGGCCCGACCGTGCCCGCCCCCGGCAGGAACGGGGCCAGGTGGGCGCGCACGCCGATGGGGCCCACGCCGGGGCCGCCCCCGCCGTGGGGGATGGTGAACGTCTTGTGGAGGTTGAGGTGCCCGACATCGGCGCCGAACCTCCCGGGCTTGGCGACGCCCACCATGGCGTTGAGGTTGGCCCCGTCCATGTACACCTGGCCGCCGGCGGCATGAACCAACTCGCATACCTCGACGATCGCCTCCTCGAACACCCCATGGGTGGAGGGGTAGGTGACCATGAGGGCGGCGACCCGTTCGCCGTGCTCG
>JBFLKR010000098.1:0-6816 GCA_040883295.1 Acidimicrobiia bacterium | reverse complement strand
GGCTCCGTCCTCGTCGCCGGCTACCTGTGGCTCTCGGGGGTCTTCACCTGGTCGGTCGTGGGGGAGGGCACCGAGCCGGTCAACGGCTCGGTCGAGGCCACCGGCCGGCTCCTCTTCGAGGGCTGGCTGTTGCCGTTCGAGGTGACCTCGTTGCTGCTCATCATTGCCTCGGTCGGGGCCGTCGGCCTCGCCCTCTTCCGGCCCCGACGGCGGGAGGGTGCCGAATGATCGTCACCCCGGCCTGGTACATGCTGCTCGCCGCGGCGCTCTTCGTGATCGGCATCGCCGGGGTGCTCACCCGGCGCAACGCCCTCATCATGTTCATGTCGATCGAGCTGATGCTCAACGCCGTCGCCCTGACGTTCGTGGCGGCCGGCACCGCCGTGGGCAACCTCGCCGGGCAGCTCTCGGTCTTCTTCATCCTCGTGGTCGCCGCCGCCGAGGCGGTGGTCGGCCTCGCCATCGTCGTCGCCGTCTACCGGCGCCGCCAGAGCGCCAGCGTCGACGAACTGTCGGAGCTCTCGGGCTGATGGAGGCGCTCATCGACTTCGCCGAGCAGTGGGTGTGGCTCATCATCGCCCTCCCCCTGGCCGGTGCCGTCGTCAACCACTTCGTTGGTGGGCGGCTGCCCGAGCCGCTGCCGGGCCTTCTCGCCACCGGGGCCTCGGGACTCGCCTTCGTCGTGGCCACCGTCGCCGCCATCCCGTGGATCGACGGGCCGCAGGAGGCCGTGCGGGTCGAGCTGTGGTCGTGGATGCCCTCGATCGGGGTCGAGTTCGCCATCCGGTGGGACCCGCTCGCCATCGCCATGGTGCTGCTCGTCACCGGGGTCGGCACCCTCATCCACTTCTTCTCCATCGGCTACATGCACGGCGACGAGCGGTTCGGCCGCTACTTCACGTGGCTCAACCTCTTCGCTGCCTCGATGCTCGTGCTCGTCATGGCCGACAACTTCGGGATGGTGTTCCTCGGCTGGGAGATGGTCGGCCTCTGTTCGTACCTGCTCATCAGCTTCTGGTACACGAAGCCGGTGGCGGCCGAGGCCGGCAAGAAGGCCTTCGTCGTCAATCGGATCGGCGACTTCGGGTTCATCCTCGGCCTGGTCGCCGTGTTCGCCTTCTTCGGCACGATGTCCTTCGAGGGCGTGCTCGAGGCACCCGGCGAGGTGCTGTCGGCAGGTTGGGCCACCGCCATCGGCGTGGCATTCCTCATCGCCGCCATCGGCAAGTCGGCCCAGATCCCCCTGTACGTGTGGCTGCCCGACGCCATGGCCGGCCCGACCCCCGCCTCGGCCCTCATCCACGCCGCCACCATGGTGACCGCCGGCGTCTACCTCATCGCCCGCAGCGCCTCCATCTTCCAGCTCTCGGAGGCGGCGCTCATCGCCGTCGCCCTCGTCGGCGCCGTCACCGCCCTGTGGGCGGCGCTGATCGCCGTCGGCCAGCACGACATCAAGCGGGTGCTCGCCTACTCGACGGTGTCCCAGCTCGGCTTCATGGTCATCGGCGTGGGCTCGGCCGCCTTCACCGCCGGGCTCTTCCACCTCATCACCCACGGCGTGTTCAAGGCGCTGCTCTTCCTCGGGGCCGGGTCGGTCATCCACGCCATGGGCGACGAGCAGGACATGCGCAAGATGGGTGGGCTGCTGAAGAAGATGCCGGTGACCGGCTGGACCATGGCGATCGCCACCCTCGCCATCGCCGGGATCCCACCCCTGGCGGGCTTCTGGTCGAAGGATGAGATCCTCGGCGCCGCCTTCGACCGGGGCGGCGTCTACCAGGTCATCTGGGTCGTCGGCCTGCTCACCTCGGTCATCACCGCCTTCTACATGGCCCGCTGGTTCGTGCTCGTGTTCCTGGGCCAGCCCCGCTGGGACGAGGGCGTCGAGCCGCACGAGTCGCCGGCGGTCATGTCGCTGCCGCTCGTCGGCCTCGCCGGGCTCACGGCCGTCATCGGCCTCATCAACACGCCGTTCGCCCTCGGCTTCGAGCACTTCCTCGAGCCGTCCTTCGAGGGCGTCGCCCTCCAGGTGCCGGCCAAGGGCGCCATCCTCTGGATCCTTGCCGGGATCGCCACCGCCGGGGCCCTCGTCGGGCTCGGGGTCGGATTCGCCACCTATCGGGACCCGGCTCGCCGCGAGGCGTTCGAGACCCGGGCGTCTGGCTTCCTCGCCGCCTCGGGCCGGGCGTTCGGCGTCGACGAGGCGTACTCCCGCTGGATCGTCGGGCCGCTCGCCACCGCCGCCGAGGCCGCGTCCCGCTTCGACGCCGGCGTCATCGACGGCGCCGTCAACGGGGTCGCCCGCGTCGTGGGCCGGGCCGGCACCGCGCTCAAGCCGCTCCAGAACGGCTTCGCCCGCAGCTACGGGGTCGGCATCGCCGCCGGAGCACTCGTGCTCGTCCTCTGGTTCGTCTCGAGGGGGATCTGATGGAGCAGGTCCCCATCCTCACGCTGCTGGTGGCGACGCCGATCGTCGCCGCCCTCGTCGTCGCCCTGCTCCCGGCCCGCCGGACGGAGTTGGTCCTGCCGGTGGGCATCGGCCTGTCGACCATCCCCCTCGCCCTCGCCGGGTGGCTCTTCTTCGAGTTCACCGCCACCGGCGGCTTCCAGTTCACCGAGTTCGCCACCATCTACGAACCGCTCGGGGTGGCCTGGAACGTCGGCATCGACGGGATCTCCATGCCGCTCGTCGTCATCACCGCCGTCCTCGTCCCGATCTCGCTCGGCGCCAGCGCCGGGATCACCGACCGCCCCAGGTTGTTCGTGATCATGGTGCTGCTGCTGGAGGCGGCCACGATCGGCGTGTTCGTCGCCCTGGACCTGCTCGTGTTCTTCGTGTTCTTCGAGTTCGTCCTCGTCCCGATGACGTTCATCATCGGGATCTGGGGCTCCGAGCGTCGCATCTACGCCGCCGTGAAGTTCTTCCTCTACACGGCGTTCGGGTCGGCGCTCATGCTGGCGGGCATCATCGCCCTCGTCCTCACGGCCGCCGACGGCGGGGCGATCTCGTTCGCCTGGCAGGACCTCGTCGGCCTCGGGCTGCCGGCGGACACGCAGCTGTGGCTCTTTGCCGCCTTCGCGCTGGCCTTCGCCATCAAGGTGCCGCTGTTCCCGCTCCACACCTGGCTGCCCGACGCCCACGTCCAGGCCCCGACCGCCGGGTCGGTGCTGCTGGCCGGCGTGCTGCTGAAGCTCGGCACCTACGGGCTGCTGCGGTTCAACCTGCCGCTCTTTCCCGAGGCCTCGGTGTCGGCCGTGCCGGTCATGGCGACGCTGGCCGTGATCGGCATCATCTACGGGGCGGCGGTGGCCATCGTCCAACCCGACCTCAAGAAACTGGTGGCCTACTCCTCGGTGTCCCACCTCGGCTTCATCGTGCTCGGCACGTTCGCCCTCACGGGGGCCGGCCTCGAGGGGGCCGTCATCCAGAACGTCAACCACGCCATCACCACGGGCGCCCTCTTCCTCATCGTGGGGATGCTCTACGAGCGCCGCCACACCAAGCAGATCGCCGACTACGGCGGCGTCGCCAAGTCGGCCCCGCTGCTGGCGGGCTTCTTCCTCTTCATGTCGCTCGCCTCGATCGGCCTGCCCGGGTTGAACGGCTTCGTGGGCGAGTTCCTGGTGCTCGTCGGCTCCGGCCGGACCCTGCCGGGGTTCACCGCGGTCGCCGCGGTCGGGGTGATCCTCGCCGCCATCTACCTGCTGTGGGCCTACCAGCGGGTCTTCACGGGCGAGCCCGAGACGGAGGAGAACCGCACGATCGCCGACCTCCGCTGGGGCGAGGGCCTCCTGTTGGTACCCCTCGCCGCCCTCGTGCTCGTCCTCGGCCTCTACCCCAACGTGCTCCTCGACAAGATCACCCCCAGCACCGACGCGATCATCGCCCAGGTGGAGGAGGGCAGTGACTACGTGGCGCCCGACGTGATCGTCCTGGCGCCGGTCGGCGACCCCGAGACGGAGGACCACGGATGATCGAGGTCCCCGACGTCAGCCTCGTGGCGATCCTGCCCGAGGTGATCCTCGTGCTCGGCGCCGTCGCCGCCCTGATCGTCGTCGTCAGCTCCGCCGACGCCCATCGGTGGCTCCCCTGGGTGGCCGGGCTCACCGTGGCCGGCGCCGCCGCCGGGACCGCCGTGCAGTGGGTCGACACGGTCGAGCAGGGAACCACCTTCTCCTATGCCGACATGATCATCCTGGACCAGCAGACGGTCGTTGCCCGGGTGATCCTGCTGACGGTGCTGACGCTCGCCCTCCTCATCGGCTGGCGCTACCTCCTCGAGCTCGGCACCCGCGGCGGCGAGGCGCTGGCACTCGTGTTCCTGGCCACCGCCGGGTTCATGTTCATGGGCTCGTCGATCCACCTCATCATGTTGTTCCTCGGCCTCGAGGTCGGTTCGATCAGCCTGTACGTGCTCGCCGGGCTCGGCCAGCAGTCTCGCCAGTCCGACGAGGCCGCCATCAAGTACTTCCTGCTGGGGTCGGTCGCCTCGGCGATCTTCCTGTACGGCGCCGCCCTGCTCTACGCCGGTACCGGTGCCCTCGACTATCGGAGCCTGTTCGGCTTCTTCGCCCGCGATGTCATCGTGTTCCAGGACGGGGTACTCACCGCCGGGATGGCACTCGTGTTCGTCGGCCTGCTCTTCAAGATCGCCGCCGCCCCCTTCCACTCATGGGCGCCGGACGTGTACCAGGGCTCCCCGGCCGGCATCGTGGGCTTCATGGCGGCCGTCGCCAAGATCGGCGCCATCGTGGCGATCCTTCGGCTCGTCCAGGTTCCCTTCGCCGACCTCCTCGAGACGTACCAGCTCCCCATCGCGGCCGTGGCGGCCGTCTCGGTGGCGGTGGGCACCCTCTACGCCATCGTCCAGTCCGACCTGCGCCGGGTCCTCGCCTATTCCGGCGTCGCCCACGCCGGGTTCCTGCTCACGGCGGTCGCCACCGGCATCGCCGGCGAGGTGCAGCTCCTCTTCTACCTCGCCACCTATGTCGTGACCCTGGTGGCCGCCTTCGGCATCGTCGCCCTCGTCGAGGGCCCGGGATCGGCCGGCTCGGCGCTGGACGGCTATCGGGGCCTCAGTCGCCGGTCGCCGGGCCTGGCCGCCGTGCTGTCGGTGCTCATGCTCGGCCTGGCGGGGATGCCCGTCACCTCCGGCTTCATCGCCAAGTTCGGGGTGTTCACCGAGGCCTGGAACGCAGGACTGGAGTGGCTCGTCATCGTCGGGCTGTTGGCGACCGTCGCCGCCTTCTTCTTCTACCTCCGGGTCATCGTGCTCATGTACTTCGAGGAGGGCGAGGGTGAGCCGACCGGCGTCGGGAGACTTGCCTGGGCGGGACTCACCCTGTCGGTGGCCGTGACCCTGGTGCTGGGCGTCTACCCGACCCCCCTCCTCGAGGCCCTGACCGCTGCCCTTGGCTAGGGCCGTCGCCGCCGCCGTGTCGCTGGCGGCGGCGCTCTGGGTGGTCGCCACCCCGGTCCCGGTCCTCGCCGCCACCACCGCGGTGGCCGACCTCGTGTTCATCCCTGCCGGCGACGTGCTCGCCGACGACCTGTATGCCGGTGCCGGGCGGGTCGTGGTGGCCGGGACCGTCGAGGGGGACGTGGTCGCCGCCGCCTTCGGAGAGGTGCGGGTGGACGGTCGCGTGGAGGGCGACCTCCTCGTGACGGCCCCCACCGTGGTGGTCACCGGCGAGGTCACCGGCTCGATCCGCGGGCTGGTGGGACGGGTTCGGGTGCCGACCGGGGGCGTGGTGGGCGGCGACCTCGCCGTCACCGCCGGGCTGGTGGCCATCGACGGTGCCGTCGACGGCGAGGTGCTCGGCATCGGCATCGTGACGACCGTCGACGGATCGTCCGGGCCGCTGTCGCTGCGGGGTTGGTCGATCGAGGTGACCGGCGCCGTGGACGGCGAGGTCCGCCTACTCGGCCGCGCGGTCACCGTCGCAGAAGGAGCCACCGTTCGGGGCGACGTCGTCGCCACCGCCGACCCGCAGGTCGCCGAGGGAGCGACCGTGACCGGGTCGGTGCGCCGGGCCCCGGTGCCGGTGCTGCCGATCCGTGCCCGATCGGCGGTGGTCGTCGGCGCCGTGGCCGGTCTCGTCGTCGCCGTCGTGGCGGGACCACTCCTCGCCGGGGTGGCGCCCGGCTTCCTGCGGCGGGCGATCCACCGGGTTCGCCGGAGCCCGCTCGGTGTGCTCGGTCGGGGTGCCGCATTCGCGGTCGGCCCGGTCCTGCTCGTCGGCCTGTTGGTCGGCCTGGCGGTGGCCGCACCCGCGGTGGCCGGCGTGGCGGTTGCGGCGGCGTCGCTCGTTGCCCTGGCCTGGTTCGTCGCAGGGGTCGGCGCTGCGGTCCTCGGGGCGCCGGCGGTCACGGTCGCCGTCGGGCACCTCGTGGTACGCCATGGCTCGCACCTCGCCGCCCACGTGGTCGGCCTGGTGGGGCTCCTCGCTCTCGTCGTGGTGCCGTACGCGGGGTACGCCGTCGCCCTGGTCGGTGGCCTGGCGGCCGTCGGCGCAGCCCTGGGGCCGCCCGGCGATCGGCCCGCCCGGGGATGGTTCTCAACCGTCGAGGGCGACGGTGACGAGGAGCACGATCGCCGCCAGCGCCGAGATGGCGAGGACCCCCGCCCGGAGTGAGGCCGGGGGTACGCGCCGGGTGATCGGGCCGGAGAGGGCGAACCCGACCATGAGCGGGACCACGAGGACCCCGGCCGTGGCGAGCTCGCGGGGCCCGATGCGGCCGGCGACGGCCAGGGTGGTCAGGTTGATGCCGAGCCCGAGGGTGAAGACGGCACCCAGCGTCGAGCGGAGCTGGGG
>JBFLKR010000097.1:0-6091 GCA_040883295.1 Acidimicrobiia bacterium | reverse complement strand
GGGGGCCGAGCCGCTCGAGGCCGGCCAAACCGTTCGCCCGACCCCGATCCGCGAGGTCGTCGAGTCGCTCCTCCTCCGACGAGGTGGTGGCGATGACCAGCTTCCCGGTCACGCGGATCGGGATGCCTCGCTCGTCGCAGAACTCGAGCATCTCCCGGCGGCCCTCGACGCACAGCCGGGCCTTGTTCGACCCGGGCCGGTAGTAGAGGCCGGAGTGCAGCACCCCGCTGTTGTGGCCGGTCTGGTGGCGCCCCACCTCCGACTCCTTCTCCAGCACCCGCACCGACAGGCCCGGCCGCCCCCGCGCGAGGGCCCGCGCCGTGGCGAGTCCCACGATGCCGCCCCCGACGACGAGCACGTCGACGTCGCCCGTCACGGGCGGGCACCGGGTGGGACGTGGCCCCTGGCGCCGAAGGGACAAGCCGATTCGTCGTCACATCGCGGCCACACGGCTCCCTACAGTACGGCAAACGTTTGGGACTGCCACGAGGGGTGAGAGGTGAACGAGGGAGACGCGTCGACGGGGCGCCGACCCGGCAAGGTGACGCTGCAGGACGTGGCCGACGAGGCCGGGGTCCACCCCTCCACCGTCTCCCGCGCCCTCGATCCCGATCGCAACGGACGGGTGAAGGAGTCGACCCGCGAGCTCGTGGTCGAGGTCGCCCGCCGCCTCGGCTACCGGCCGGACATGGTGGCCCGCGGGTTGCAGAGCGGCCGCACCGGGACCGTCGGCGTGGTGGTCGCCGACCTCGGCAACACGTTCGTCACGCCGCTCCTCCACGGGGTGGCGGCCGCGATCGAGACGTCCCACATGCTGTCGGTCGTCGCCGAGAGCCAGGACGACCACGACCGCCTGGCCGGCATCCTCGACCACCTGTTGAGCCGGCGGGTGGACGGCATGATCGTGCTCGCCGCTCGCACGGGCGACCAGCAGGCCCTCGAGGAGGTCAATCGGTCGGTGCCGGTCGTGCTCGCCTCTCGCCCACTCGAGGACACCCCGCTCTGTCAGGTGACCCACGACAACGAGCGGGGTGGGCGCCTCGTGGCCGAGCACCTGCAGGCATTGGGCCACCGCCGGGTCGCCCAACTCGAGGGACCATCCGACGTCCTCAACTTCCCGCGACGGGCGCTCGGGTTCCGATCGGTCGTCTCGGCCCACGGCCTGGCCGAGATCGAGGTGCCGGGACGCGCCGACCGGCCATCGCTCGAGGAGGGACGGCGGCTCATGGGCCTCCTCCTCGAGACATCCCCCGAGGTACCGACGGCGGTGTTCGCCCACAACGACCTCATGGCCCTCGGCGCCCTGGCCGTGCTGCGCGAACGCGGCGTCCGGGTGCCCGACGACATCTCGCTCGTGGGCTACAACGACATGCCCCTCGTGGCCCACGTGGCGCCGCCCTTGTCGACGGTCAGGTACGACTCGTTCGCGGTGGGCCGGTGGGCCGGCGAGCGCCTGCTGGGGACGATCCGCGGGGAGGGCTGCGACGACGTGGTCCTCGACCCGGTGTTGGTCCCCCGCGGGTCCTCTCGGCGGATCGGCTAGGCGAGCCGAGAGCAATCGGTTGACAAGGGGCCGACCCCCGGCACAGAATTCAAACGTTTGCCAAGCGACGGCCGGGGGACGGCCGGAGAAGGAGTGTCAGATGTCGGACTTCCCCGTAGCCACCACCCCGTCGCCGGGCGTGATGGCCGTCGACTGGGAGGAGCGGGTCAACTTCGACCGTCTCCGCGAGTACCGACTCCGGCGGGTGCGGGACCAGCTCGAGCACTCCGACCTCGGGGCGCTGCTGCTGTTCGAGACCTCGAACATCCGCTATGCCACCTCCACCAACATCGGCTACTGGGGCTTCAACAAGACCGAGCGCTATGCGCTGGTGACCCGCACCGGCGGCCCCTACATCTGGGACTTCGGCTCGGCAGCCAAGGCCCATCGCCTGCAGCTGCCGTCCATCTACGACCACGACAACTCCCGAGCGGGCAACCTGGGTCTGCAGGGGGCCATCCCGCCGAGCAGCGGCCTGCCCGAGCAGGCGGTCAAGGAGCTGATCGGGGTGCTGCGCGACGAAGGCGTCGATGGCATGCCGATCGGTGTCGACGTCGCCGAGACGATGTTCCTCCTGCAACTGCAGGCAGCCGGGCTCGACGTGCGGGACGGCCAGCACCCGATGACGCTCGCCCGGGAGATCAAGAGCCAGGACGAGATCATGCTGCTCACCCAGGCCTGCGCCATGGTGGACGGCGTGTACCACGACATCTTCGAGGCCCTGAAGCCGGGGGTGCGGGAGTCGGACATCGTCGCCCTCGCCCATGCCCGCCTGTTCGAGATGGGGTCCGAGTTCGTCGAGGCGATCAACTCGATCGCCGGCGAGCGCTGCAGCCCCCACCCCCACGTGTTCTCCGACCGGCTCATCCGGCCTGGCGACCAGGCCTACTTCGACATCATCCACGTCTTCAACGGGTATCGCACCTGCTACTACCGCACGTTCGCGGTCGGCCGAGCCTCCCAGGCCCATCGAGACGCGTTCAAGCAGGCCCGCGAGTGGATGGACGCCGCCATCGAGCGGGTCCGTCCCGGCAACACCACCGACCAGATCGCCCAGGTGTGGCCCAAGGCCGAGGAGTTCGGCTTCGAGGACGAGATGGACGCCTTCGGCCTCCAGTTCGGCCACGGTGTCGGCGTCGGCCTCCACGAGCGTCCGATCATCAGTCGGTTGAACTCCCTCGACAGCCCCATGGAGATCAAGGAGGGGATGGTCTTCGCCCTGGAGACGTATGCCCCGGCGAGCGACGGTCGCTCGGCGGCGCGCATCGAGGAGGAGATCGTCGTGACCGCCGAGGGGCCCAAGGTCATCACCTTGTTCCCCTGCGAAGAGCTCATGGTCGCGAATGAGTACTGAGTTCGACCCAGCCCTCCTCGACTACGCCAACCGACCCCCGCGAGCACCGGCGCCGGCGGACCGGGAGAACGACCACCTCGACATTCCGCTCGAGACCCGACTCGACCTCTACGAGCGGCTCCAACTCCTCCGCCAGTTCGAGAAGCGGGCCTACGACCTGTTCCTCCAGAACCTCGTCAAGGGGACGTCCCACCTCTCGCTGGGGATGGAGGCGATCGCGGCGGGGTTCGGCCGGGCGATGCGACCCGACGACTACACCTTCGCCACCTATCGGGGCCACGCCCACACCCTGGCCCGCGGCGTTCCCCCCGGGCCGGTCCTCGCCGAGTTGCTCGGCCGCGACAACGGGTTGCTGGCCGGCAAGGGCGGGTCCATGCACCTCACCTCCGTCGAGCACGGGATGATGGGCTCCTACGCCATCATCGGTGCCCACCTGACGATCGCCAACGGCGCCGCCTGGGGCGCCCAGTTGCGAGGGACGGACCAGGTCGCGGTGGCATTCTTCGGCGACGGCACCACGAACATCGGGGCCTTTCACGAGGCGCTCAACTTCGCCGCCGTGTGGAGCCTGCCGGTCGTCTTCGTCTGCGAGAACAACCTGTACATGGAGTACACGCCGATCGACCTCGTCACGGCCGTCCCGCACCCGGCCGCCGACCGGGCGTCGGCCTACGGGCTCGAGCCCATCGTGGTGGACGGCAACGACGCCGACGCCGTCCACGAGGTCGCCGCCCGGGCGATCGGCCGGGCCCGCGACGGTGGCGGCCCGTCCCTGGTCGAGGCCCTCACCTACCGGGACCAGGGTCACAGTCGCGCCGATCCGGGCAAGTACCGGCCCGCCGACGAGGTGGCGGCGTGGAAGGCGCGCGACCCGGTTCCGCTGTACCACGAGCGCCTCCTCCGCATCGGGGTACCCGAGGAGCGACTGGCCGGCATCCAACAGGACGTGGCGCGCCGCGTGGACGAGGCGACGGAGTTCGCCAAGGCGGGCGCCCATCCGGGCGAGGAGCTCCTCTTCAAGGACGTCTGGGCCGACGGGGGCGCGGCATGGCGCAACTGAGCTATCGGGAAGCGGTGGCTCGCGGCATCGCCCAGGAGATGCGCCGGGACCCCTCCCTCGTCATGCTCGGCGAGGACATCGCCGCCGCAGGGGGCGTCTTCAAGACGACCGTGGGCCTGCTCGACGAGTTCGGCCCGGAGCGGATTCGCGACACCCCCATCTCGGAACAGGCGATCCTCGGCGCGGCCATGGGCGCCGCCATGACCGGGACGCCGGTGATCGCCGAGATCATGTTCTCCGACTTCCTCGCCGTCTGCTGGGACATCCTCGCCAACGAGATGGCGAAGACCCGGTACATGACCGACGGCCAGGTCGAGATCCCCGTCGTGGTCCGCACCGCCAACGGTGGCGGGTCGCGGTTCGGCGCCCAGCACAGCCAGAGCGTGGAGAACTGGGCGATGATGATCCCCGGCCTGAAGGTGGTCGCACCGTCGAATCCCCACGATGTCGTCGGCCTGTTGGCCGCGGCGATCCGCGACCGGGACCCCGTCGTGTTCTTCGAGCACAAATCGCTCATGGCCACCAAGGCGGAGGTGCCGGACGGCGAGATCGTCGAGCAACTGGGCACCGCCACGGTCGTGCGTGAGGGCACCGACTGCACGGTGGTCGCCCTGGCCCTCATGGTCCCCCGTGCCATCGAGGCAGCCGATCGGCTCGCCGAGCAGGGCATCTCGGTGGAGGTCATCGACCTCCGCTCGCTCGTCCCGCTCGACACCGCCACCGTCCTCGGCTCGGTCGCCAAGACGAGCCGGTGCGTCACCGTGGAGGAGAACCCGCGGCTGTGTGGATGGGGGGCCGAGATCGCCTCGATCGTGGCCGACGAGGCCTTCTGGGACCTCGACGGGCCCGTGCACCGGATCACCACCCCCCACATCCCCCTGCCGGCCGCCGAGGCCCTGGAGGACCTGGCGATCCCGTCGGTCGATCGCATCGTCGAGGGCGTCGCCCGCGCCATGGCGGTCTGACGGGACCCCGTCCCGCAACTCGATGCGTCCCTAGGGTCGCCGCATGGAACCAGTCGCCGACGGGGTCCACCGGGTCGCCCCGGGGAACGTGAACGCCTACCTCATCGACGGGGACGAGGGGGTGGTGCTCGTCGACACCGGCCTGCCGCGCCGTCACGGCGTCATCGAATCGGCCCTCGCCGAGATCGGCCGGGCGCCCACCGACGTCGTCGCCATCCTCCTGACCCACGCCCACGCCGACCACACCGGCGGCGCCGCCCGCCTGGCGGCTTCGACCGGGGCGCCCGTCATCGCCTCGACCCGGGACGCGCCCGCCGTGCGCGGGGACGAACCCGTCCCGCCGCCGCCGATCATGGACGGCTGGCTGCGATTCCTCGCCCGGCTCGTCCCCAAGGCCGAGCCGGCGACCGTGGATCATGCCGTCGACGAGACCCACCGAACCGGGCTCCCCGGTGACCTCACGGTGCTCGAGACCCCCGGGCACACCCCGGGGCACATCAGTTACCTCCTCGATCGGGCGGGCGGCATCCTCTTCGTGGGCGACGCCGCCGTCGCCAAGGACGGCGCCGTTGGCCGCGGCTTCTTCAACCGGGCCACACCGGCGTGGCGCGGCAGCATCGCCCACCTCGCCGAGCACGACTTCGAGACGGCCCTCTTCGGCCACTCCGGGCCCATCGAGTCGGCCGCCTCGGTCGCCTTCACCCGATACGCAGCCTCGATCTGATCCGCGCCAACCAAGCGAGCGGGAGACCTCTCGCTAGGTGGCCAGCACCACCTCGAACTCCTTGAGGTGGGAGCCCGTCCCGACCGGCTGCTGGGACGACTCGGCGTGCCCGCGACCGAACGCATCGCTCTTCACCCAGGCCTGGAACTGCTCCTCGCTCTCCCACCGCGTGTAGACGAAGTACACGTTGGTGCCGTCCGTCGGGCGCAGCAACTCGAAGCCGAGGAAGCCGGGAGCGTCGTCCACGGCTCCGGCCCGGTGGGCGAACCGGCGTTCCAGCTCGGCACCCCCACCTTCGGGGACCTCGATCGCATTGATCTTCACGACGGCCATGGCGTCGCCTCCTTGTCTCGGGGATCGGGGGCCGGGCAGAACCGTCCCACCGATCCGACTCGGTGTCGAAACGACACCACCATAAAGTGTGATGGCCAACCATACAAATTTT
>JBFLKR010000096.1:0-3555 GCA_040883295.1 Acidimicrobiia bacterium | reverse complement strand
CGCCCGGCGACGGCGGTCGAAGGCGACGCGCATGGCGGCGACCTCGTCCTGGGGCCCGGTGAGGGCGGCGAGGGCGGCCGCCTGGCTGACGTTGGCGACGTTGGAGGCGAGGTGCGACTGCAGGTTGGCCGCCGCGGTGGCGACGTCGGCCGGGCCGATGATCCACCCGACCCGCCAGCCGGTCATGGCGTAGGTCTTGGCGACGCCGTTGACGATGACGAGGCGCTCGGCGAGCTCGGGCACGACCGAGGCGG
Source organism: Acidimicrobiia bacterium (assembly GCA_040883295.1). Taxonomy (GTDB): domain Bacteria; phylum Actinomycetota; class Acidimicrobiia; order Spongiisociales; family JAENVV01; genus JAHEFX01. Next base: position 3,301 of record JBFLKR010000096.1, on the reverse strand, counting down.
GGCTGGTGAACGTCGACTCGCCGTAGGTGAGATGGTCGTAGATCTCGTCGGAGACGACCCAGATCCCCCGCTCGAGGGCCCAGCGGGCGACGGCCTCGACCTCGTCGGCCGTGTACACCGCCCCGGTCGGATTCGAGGGCGAGACGAAGATGAGCGCCTTGGTCGCCGGCGTCGCCGCCGCCTCCAGCATCTCGGGCGTCACCTTGAAGCCGGTGGCGTCGGTGGTGGGCACCTCCACGGTGGTGCCCCCGGCGAGGCGGATGGCCTCGGGGTAGGTCACCCAGTACGGGGTCGGCAGCAGCACCTCGTCCCCGGGGTCGAAGAGGGTGGCGAAGGTGGAGTACACGGCCTGTTTCCCGCCGTTGGTGACGACGACCTGGGAGGCGTCGAACGGCACGCCCCGCAGATCCGAGGTGGCCGCGGCGATGGCCTCCCGCAACTCGGGGAGCCCGGCGGCGGGGGAGTAGCGGTGCATGCGCGGCTCTCGGGCGGCGGCGATGGCGGCCTCGACGACGTGGGCGGGGGTCGGGAAGTCGGGTTCACCGGCCCCGAACCCGATGACCGGTTCGCCGGCGGCGCGGAGCGCCTTGGCCTTGGAGGTGATGGTGAGGGTGGCGGAGGGGGCGATCGCCCCGATCCGGTGGGAGATGCGTGACATCGTCGGTGGCTCCTCGGCGGGTGGCGCCAGCGTACCGGTCCCCGCTCAGCCGACGGTCGGCCGCCACGGGACCGTCCACCGCTCGTCGGCGCGGTCGGTGACCCAGGGAGGCGGCCGGAACCGCAGACGGGCCTCCGCGTCGAGGTGGGCCAGGGGTCGGACGTGGACGAGGACGGCCGTGGCGTCGGCGGCGGTGGCCCGATCGGCGGCGTCGAGGATGCGACTGGACGACCACACCCGGGTCTCGTGGACGGCGACGGCCGGCAGCAGGAGCCGGTCGGCCGCCGCCGGATCGTCGACCACGGCGTGGGCGCCGACGGCGAGCAGGCCCCGTGCCACCGACGGCCGATCGGTGACGAGGGGAACGATCTCGTCGGTGCGTCGGGCGAGTGCCTCGAGCACGGAGACGGTCCGGGGCCCGTCGGAGAGGATCCCGATGGAGTCGGCCGAGAGGAGGCGCTCGACCACGGCGTCGAGACCGGCGTCGTCGTCGGCCAGCCCGGCGAGGCGGGCCAGCAGCGTGGCGGCATCCGATCGGCCGGCGGCAAGGGCCGTCACCACCGACTCGGCGTCGTGGGCGATGGTGGTGAGCACCGCCTCGGCCTCGGCCGCGACCCGGTCGCCCCGTCCGGCGGCGAGATCGGCCCGCCAGCGGGCCAGGCGCTCGGCGATGGGCTCGACGAGCATCAGCTGCCGTAGGAGGTTGCGAGCACCGTGCGTCCTGCCTGGTCGAGGACGATGACCTCGTCGCCGGCGTTGTTCCACACCGGCCCGGGGGCACACCAGTGGAGCTCGTCGGACGTGTCGGTGCCGCAGCCGGTCCGGACCCGGAGGCGGGCCCCGGGCTCCAGCACCGTCCCGGGGGGGAACCGGTACCGGTTGGCGGTCGAGGCGTCGCGGAGGACCCAGCCGGAGAGGTCGACCGCGGTGTCACCCGGGTTGGTGAAGGCCACCCACTCCTCGGTGAGCACCTCGGTGTCGGGGCCCGGCGGGTCGGGGGACAGGCCGTCGAGGACGATGGCGGCCGCGTCGGTCGAGGCGCAGGCCGACCAGAGCCCGGCCCCGGCGTCCTCGGCCTCGGTGCCGGCGGCGTCGATCACGTCCTGGCGCGTCGTGTTCGGCGGGAACGAGGCAGCGATGGCGTGCCCACCACGGGCGAGAGCCGCGTTGACGAGGGTCCCGTCGGCTCGCCAGAGGTAGACGAGCAACCGCCCGTACTGGTCGGTGGGCTCGACGTCGGTGCTCACCGAGACCCGGCCGTCCACGAGGCCGGTCAGCGCCTTGGTTGCGGCCGCACCGTGGCACGCGTCCCGCTCGGGTGCGTTGAGCCCGATCAGCCGGGCGTCCCGGGTCGACCCGTCGACCGTGATCACCAGGGAGTCGCCGTCGACGACCTCCACGACCTCGGCCGCGATCGCCTCGGCGGGGACGGCGTTGGGCGCGCCCGGGGGTGGCATCGTCGGGGCGCAGGCGGCGAGGCCCACCGCCAGGGCCCCAAGGATGAGGACGGACGGGTGGCTCACGACCGTGCGGCGGCCTCCCCGGCCCGGCGGGCCGCGATGGCGACCGGGTCCCAGACGCCCGAGAAGGGCGGCGCGTAGGACAGGTCGGCCATGGCGAAGTCCTCGGCTCCGAGGCCGGCCCAGATCGCGGTGGCGAGCGTGTCGATGCGCTTGCCGGCTCCCGGTCCACCGACGACCTGGGCGCCGACCATGGTGCCGTCGCCGTCGACGGTGACGGACACCGTGATCGGCGCCGCCCCCGGCATGTAGCCCGCCGTCGTCGTCGAGTCCACCGTGCCGGTGACGAGCCGCATCCCCGCCGTCTCGGCATCGCGGTCGTCGAGCCCGGTCCGGGCCACCTCGAGGTCGAACACGCGGGTGATGGCGGTCCCGAGCACGCCCGGGAAGGTCGCGTCGCCGCCCCCGAGGTTGATCCCGGCCACCCGCCCCTGCTTGTTGGCGACCGTGCCGAGTTGGTAGTTGACCGCCCGTCCGGTGATCCGATGGCGCGCCTCGGCGCAGTCGCCGGCCGCCCAGACGCCGTCGACCGAGGTCCGCTGGCGATCGTCCACCGCCACGGCACCCGTCTCCCCGAGTGGGATGCCGGCGGCGGCGGCGAGTTCGACGTTCGGGGTGGCCCCACCCCCCATCACGACGAGGTCGGCCACGAAGGCTGCGTCGGCCGACGAGGCGACCGCACGACCGTCGCCCCCCTGGCGGATGGCCTCGATCGTCGTGGCGAGGTGCACCGAGACGCCGTGGCGGGCGAGCTCGTCCTCGATGAGGGGCGAGAGCCGGGGTTCGAGCGTTCGCATGAGCACGCTGGGGAATATGTCGACGATCGTCACCTCGAGTCCCCGGGCGACGAGGGCTTCGGCGACCTCGAGCCCGATGTAGCCCGCGCCGATGACCAGGGCCGTCTCGGCCCGTCCGGCGGCGGACTCGATCGCCGCGGCGTCGTCCAGCGTCCGCAGGACGTGGACGCCCGCCGACTCGAGGCCATCGATGGGTGGCCGGATGGCCGACGCCCCGGTGGCGTACACGAGCTGGTCGAATGGCTCCACCCGGGTCTCGCCGTCGGGGGTGCGGGCGGTGGCGGTGCGGGCGTCGAGGTCGATCTCCACCACGTCGTGGTGGCGGT
>JBFLKR010000095.1:0-10654 GCA_040883295.1 Acidimicrobiia bacterium | reverse complement strand
GGATCGACATGGACGGCGTCATCGCCGACTTCACCGGTGGATGGGTGCGCCTGTACAACCGCGAGTTCCGCACCGATGTCCGGCCCGAGGCGGTCCGATCGTGGGGCGCGATCCCCGACCTCACCCACTTCGCATCCATGGGCGAGTTCTGGGACTGGTCGACCGACCTCGACGGCGTGTCGATCTTCGCCCACCTCGAGCCGTTCCCGGGGGCCATCGAGGCGCTTCACCGCCTCGCCCGCCGCCACCACATCGCCATCATCACGACCAAGCCGGCCTTCGCCGTGGCCGACACCTTCCGCTGGCTGGCCGACCACGGTGTGCCGACCACCGAGGTCCACATCACGGAGGCGAAGGAGGTCGTCGACTGCGACGCCTACCTCGACGACGGGCCCCATGTGTTGGAGGCGTTGGCCGCCCACCGGCCCGAGGCCCTCGTGTGCCGCTACGTACGGCCGTGGAACGCGCCGCTCCCGGGGGTGGTCGACGTGGCGGACTGGCCGGCCTTCGAGGCGGTCGTCGAGGACGCAGCCTCGTAACCGAGCGGTTACCCTCCCGCGCCGCGGGGCGCCTACGGTGCCACCGAGACGAGCCGGGAGGATCCACTGATGACTCGACGACTACTGACCTTGTTGGCCGCGCTGGCCCTCGTGGTCGCCGCCTGTGGTGGCGACACCACCGACGAGACCGACGACACGGGCGGCGACACGACGACGACCGAGGCCGCCGAGGAGACCACCACCACCGCCGCCGAGGAGACGACGACCACCGCCGCCGCAGCGCCGGAGGTCGGCACCGAGGACAACCCGATCCAGGTGCTCTTCGTGCCGTCGGTCTCCGCCGACGAGATCGTCGCCGGGGGCGAGTTGTTGGACCAGACCCTCGAGGAGGCCACCGGCTTGGTCTTCGAGGTCAGCGTGCCGGCGTCCTACGCCGCCACGGTCGAGGAACTGTGCGCCGCGCCGGACCGTTCGATGGGCTTCATCCCCGCCCAGGCCTATGTCCTCGCCAACGACCTGTGTGGGGTCGACATCCAGTTGAAGGCGGAGCGCTTCGGCTACACCGAGTACTGGACCCAGTACGTGGTGCCCCGCGACTCGGACATCCAGAGCCTCGAGGAGCTGGCCGGGCTGACGTGGGCCTATCCGGACCCGGGTTCGACGTCCGGCTTCCTGGTCCCGAGCGGCGAGCTCGGCAACCTCGGCGTGGAGCCGGGTGAGGGCGTGGAGGCCGGCGGCCACACCGGCGTCGCCCGTGCCGTTGCCTCCGGCGAGGCCGAGTTCGGCACCCAGTTCTTCAGCCCACCGACCAACGCCGCAGGCGAGGTCCTCTGGGACGGCACGGCCGAGACGGCCGACGTACCCGAGGAACTGCTCGCGAGCTGTGGCCCCGACGCCGAGGGCGACCTCACGTGTGGGGACGACTTCTTCGTGAACGACGCCCGTGCCGGGCTCGCCGAGGAGGAGCCCGAGGTCATGCAGAAGGTGCGCATCCTCGCCATCTCGGACCCGATCCCCAACGACGGCGTCGCCTTCGGTCCCGACTTCCCCGAGGACCTCAAGGAGCAGATCGTCGACGCGATCGTCAACTTCGCCATCGACGACCCCGAGGGCTTCGAGACCGCCTTCGACGCCTACAGCTGGGACAACGTCGCCACGACCCAGGACAGCGAGTTCGACTCGATCCGGGCGATCGTCCAGGCGCTGGGCATCGAGCTCGGCGACCTGTAGTCGCCACGACGTGACGCGCGAGGGGGCGGGGCGGAGGCTCCGCCCCCTCTAGCGTCGGACCCGCATGCTGGAAGTCCGCCACCTCACCAAGGTCTACGACAACGGCACCGTCGCGCTCGAGGACGTGTCGTTCACCGTCCCCGACGGCCAGTTCCTCGCCGTGATCGGCCTGTCGGGCTCGGGCAAGTCGACCCTCCTGCGCTGCATCAATCGGCTCATCGAGCCGACCGAGGGCCAGGTCATCTGGAACGGCATCGACGTGACCGCCGCCGGCCAGGAGGACCTCCGCCGCATCCGTCGGCGGATCGGCATGGTGTTCCAGCACTTCAACCTCGTCCATCGGTCGAAGGTGATCACCAACGTGCTCTCGGGGCGGCTCGGCTACACGAACCCGACCCTCAGCCTCGTGAACCGATTCAGCGAGCAGGACCAGCTCGCCGCCCTCGATCGCCTCGAACGGGTCGGGCTCGCCGAGAAGGCGTGGTCACGGGCCGACGAGCTCTCGGGAGGCCAGCAACAGCGGGTGGGTATCGCCCGGGCGCTGATGCAGGATCCCGAGATGCTGCTGGCCGACGAGCCGGTGGCCAGTCTCGACCCGGTGCTCGCCCACTCGATCATGCAGCACCTCGAGGACATCCAGGCCGAGGGGGTGACCGTGCTGTGCTCCCTCCACTTCCTCGACCTCGTGCACCGCTATGCCGAACGGGCCATCGCCCTCTTCGACGGCAAGTTGGTGTTCGACGGAGCCCCGACGGAGATCGACGACGAACGCTTCAAGGGCATCTACGGCAAGGAGGCCGAGCGGGTTGGCTGACATCGCCCCACCCCGACCCGAGGCGCCACCCGACGATGCCGGGCCGGGTCCGGCCCCGGCCCCGCCGAGGGGTCCCGAGCGAGGCGCCCGTCGCCGATTCCTGATCGTGCTGGCGATCGTCGGGGCGATCGTCACCTACGCCCTGGCCTTCGACTACACGGAGGTCGACCTCGAGGCGGCTGCCTCACCGGCCCGCCAGGAGTCACTCACCCGCATCATGCGGGCCCTCGCCCGGCCGGAGCTGGTCACCTACGACACCACCGAGGTCGTGCGCGACCTGGACGTCGCCGCTCCCTGCGGTCCTCCGACGCCGACCACCAGCGTCGGGGGCGTCACCGTCGAACCCGCCTGCGCCGCCCCCGGGGAGACGATGACCGTCGTGGGCGATGGCTTCGCTCCCGGCGAGGTGGTCCAGGTCAACTGGATCCCCAACAGCGACGAGGACATCTTCCTGGCCATGGGCCGCACCCGGGCCGACGACGCCGGGGACTTCACGGTCGAGTTCGAGGTCCCCGAACGGCCCTCGGACGAGCCGCAGCGACTCGAGGTCATCACCGCCGAACGCGTGGGCACGTGGAGGGACCGCGTCGAGGTGTGGACCGACACCAACGAGAACGGTGTGCGCGACGAGCCCCGGATCGGGACATCCGGCTCCATCGTCGCCACGCTCGACGGCAGCGCGCCCGAGGTGGCCGCCGTGGCGCTCGTCGATCCGGGACGGTCGATCGAGACCTTCGTCTCGTTCGGCGATGCCTTCACCGCCACCGCCGGTCTCGTCAATGGCGCCACGGCCACACCGATCGACGAGGAGTCCCGAGGCCCGAACGAGTTGGCGGTGGCCGACGTCACCGCCGCCGACGGCCGCACCGAGATCGTCGTGACGGGCCCCGAAGGGTTCGACCTCACCGACTGGCGCGCCGCCCTCTACGACGCCGCGACCGGGGAGTTCATCGGCACGACCACGCTCGCCGACCGGATCGAGTTGTCACCGAGGGTGTCGGAGACCACCTGGATCAGCCTCGACCGCATCATCGAGACCGTCTTCCTGGCCCTCGTGGCGACGACCGCCGGTCTCCTCCTGGCGGTCCCCCTCTCGTTCATCGCCGCCCGCAACGTCATGCGGGACATCTCCACCACGGTGACCAACCTCGGCCTCGGCCTCATCGGCCTGCCCGTCGGCGCCGCCGGCGGCGTGGCGTTGGTGGCCGCCATCGAACGGGGCGTCGCCTTCCTCACTGCCTCGGTCCTGCGGGGCAGCGTCGCCCTCGTCGTGCTCCTGGCCGCCCTCGTGGCCGTGCTCCGCCTGACGGTCCCCCCGGTGGAGCTCGAAGGCCCCACCCGGGGCCAGCGCACCCTCCAGGGCATCGGGTTCGCCGTGGCGACCGTGCTCGGCATCGGGGCCTTCCTCGTGGCTGCCGACCTGTTGGACCTCGCCGGGACCGCCGTCGCCCCGGCCCTGGGCTGGTTCGACTTCATCGCCGAGTTCTTCTCGACGATGGCCCAGATCCTCTCGGGTCTCACCACGGCCCTCGCGGCCCTGATCGGTGCCGGGGTCCTGGCCGGACTGGGCGGACGCCTCGGCTACCTGATCCGACGCACCGTGCCGACGGGCATTCGTCGACCCCTCGACCTGCTGTTGGCGGCGGTCGCCGGCGCGGTGGTCGCCTGGGTCGTCGAACAGGGGCTCGACTGGCTCTATCGGTTCGACGACCCCGGCCGGGCCCAGGCCATCGCCCTCGGCATCGGCGCCGTCGTCGGCCTGGCGATCGGTGTCCGCGCCACCCGCCACGGGGGCGAGGTGCAGATCGGGCTGACCATCTACTACATCGCCCGGACGGTCTTCAACACGCTCCGCGCCATCGAACCGCTCGTCATGGCGATCGTCTTCGTGGTCTGGGTGGGGATCGGGCCCTTCGCCGGGTCACTGGCGCTCACGCTCCACACCGCCGCCGCCCTGTCCAAGCTCTACTCGGAGCAGGTGGAGAGCATCTCGGCGGGGCCGATCGAGGCGGTGCGGGCCACCGGCGCCACCCGCCTGCAGACCATCGTCTACGCCGTCGTGCCCCAGATCGTCCCGCCGTACATCTCCTTCACCATGTACCGGTGGGACATCAACGTCCGGATGTCCACGATCCTCGGCTTCGTCGGCGGCGGCGGCATCGGGTTCATCCTCCAGCAGAACGTCAACCTGCTGCAGTACCGCTCGGCTGCCGTCCAGATGCTGTTCATCGCCATCGTCGTGGCGAGCATGGACTACATCTCGGCCCGGCTCCGGGAGCGACTGCTGTGACACCCCCGATGAGCGACCTCCGGATCGTCCGGCGACCCGAGCGGGAGGCCCGCGAGGCAGCCACCCTCTCGCCCGCCGCCACCCTGGCCGCCGAGAGCCGGGGACGGGCGGCGCCCGAGGATCCCGACGAGTTCCGCACCGCCTTCGAGCGGGACCGCGACCGCATCGTCCATTCGAAGGCATTCCGGCGCCTCAAGCACAAGACCCAGGTCTTCCTGAACCCCGAGGGCGACCACTACGTCACCCGACTCACCCACACGGTGCAGGTCACCCAGGTGGGTCGGGCCATGGCGGTGTCGCTCGGCCTGAACGAGACCCTGACCGAGGCGATCTGCCTCGCCCACGACGTGGGCCACTCCCCGTTCGGCCACACCGGCGAGGAGGCGCTGACGCCCTACGTCGAGGGCGAATGGCTCCACTCGACCCAGGGCGTGCGGGTGCTGACGGTGCTGGAGCCCCTGAACCTGACCTGGGAGGTGCTCGACGGCGTACGAGCCCATTCGTGGAAGGTCGACCCGCCGCCGGCCACGCCAGAGGGCATGCTCTGTCGGTTCGCGGATCGGATCGCCTACCTCACCCACGACGTCGCCGATGCGATCCGCGCCGACGTGGTCCGCTTCGACGACCTGCCCACTGCCGCGGTGGGCCGGTTCGGCACCACGTCGCGGGAGTGGATCGACGCCATGATCCGGGCGGTGGTGGAGACGTCGGCGACCTCGGGCACCGTCGGCATGGACGACGGGACCCTCGACGTGATGCACGAGCTCCGGGACTTCATGTTCACGCGGGTCTACCTCCGACCGGCGGCCGAGCCCCAGAAGGAGCGGGCCATCCGGGTGATCCGAGACCTCACCGACTGGTACCACCACCACCCCGACGAGGTCCCCGACTCGTTCAAGGTGGACGACGCCGACGACCTCACCCGGGCCATCGACTATGTGTCGGGGATGACGGATCGGTTCGCCCTCGCCGCCCACGACCGGCTGTTCCGGCCATCGCTGTTCGACTGAGATTCCCGACAGGCCGACATTCGATACGGTGACGACGTGGACGATGACCCGCCGAGCCCCCTGGAGTGGCCGGGCCTGCTCGCCGCCGCCCAAGCGGGTGCCGAGTGGGCCTGGGCCCGGCTCTACCGGCAACTCGCCGCCCCGGTGCGCGGCTACCTGCGTGCCCACGGCGCCGCCGACCCCGACGACCTGCTCGGGGACGTGTGGCTGCAGGTGGCCCGCAACATCGGGCGGTTCGAGGGAGGGCCGGACGCCTTCCGTTCATGGGTGTTCGTCGTCGCCCACCACCGGATCGTGGACGATCGCCGATACCGGCGCCGCCGCCCCACGGCGGACGCCGACGGGACCGAGATCGAGCGCGGCGCCGGCACCGCCGACGCGGCCGAGGACGATGCCCTCGACCGGCTCGGCACCGAGGCCGTCGTCGGGTTGCTCGCCCAACTGACCGACGACCAGCGGGACGTCCTCACGCTCCGCCTCATCGGCGACCTCACCATCGACCAGGTGGCCGAGGCGCTCGACAAGCGCCCGGGGGCCGTGAAGGCCCTGCAGCGGCGGGGGCTCGCCTCGATCCGACGCCTGATGGAAGGCGTACCCCTGTGAGCGACCTCGACGGTTACCCCGATGACATGTCCGACCACCTCACCGACGACCAGGCCGAACGGTTGCTCGGCGGCGGTCCGACCAAGGACATCGCCCCGAGCCTGACCGGTTTCGTGGCCGGGGTCCGAGATCTCGGGACCGAGCCCGTCGACGACGCGCTCGCCGCCGCCCACGTCGCCGCCGCGGCGGGCGCGGTGGGCAACCCGTGGTCCGAACCGGCCGCGGGGCGCAGGCGACGGAGGACGGGGTTCATCCTGGCCCGACCCGCCATCGCCGCCGTCTCGGCCCTCTTGGTCCTCGGCGGCTTCGCCGGGTTGGGCACCGTCGCCCATGCCGCGGCGCCCGGCGACCCCCTCTACGGGCTCGACCGCGCCCTCGAGGCCATCGGCATCGGCGATGGCGGCCTGTCGGAACGCGCCACCGAAGCGGCCGCGATCGCCGACACCGACCTCGGGCTGGCGATGGAGACCGCGCTGGCCGGGTTGGGGACCGACTCGGACGACCTCGAAACGGCCGACCGCGCCGAGGCCGTCGAAGCCCTCACGGCCGCCGCCGCCGCCATCGAGACCAGACAGGCCCCCGTGCAGGACGAGGTCGGCGCGCTCCTGCGGGCACTCGCCGAGGGCGAGACGGAGATCTCCGAGATCGCCCGGGACATCCGGCGGGCGATCGAGCTCCCGGACGACGCCGCGGCCGACCCCGAACCCGGTCCGGCGGAAGGTGGTCCGGTGGAGGAGGCCCCGGGCCGGGACCGAGGGGAGCCCCCCTCGGATCGGGGACCGTCCGACACCGGCAGCGAAAACGGCCGCGTACCCGATGAGCTGCCGTCCGACGGCGGCTCGCCGCCGGGCCGGACGCCCTAGAACGGGAACGGCCCCGTCACCCGCAGGGCCGGCGCCCCTCCCTGTCCCGACCCAGGGTTCACACCTGCGTTTTCGAGGTTCTCAGCCCACGGACCGTCAGCGCGCCAGGCGCCAGCCGAGCGGGAGCAGCACCCCGGCGAGGACCGCCTTCAGTACGTCACCCACCAGGAAGGGCGTGATGCCCAGCGCCACGGCGCTCGGTTCGCCCACGGCGGCGGTGAGGGGGACACCCAGGTGGACGGCCAGCCAGGCGGCACCGAGGGCATAGATGACGATCGTCCCGGCCAGGAAGGCGGGGATGGCGGTCGTGATCGATCGGTCCTGGCCCTTGTCGGCGAGCGCCCCGACCACCCACGCAGCGACCACGAACCCGACGATGTAACCACCGGTGGCCCCCGTGGCGACCTCCCAGCCACCCGAGGCCTCGGCATAGAACGGCAGGCCGATGGCCCCGAGGCCGACGTACAGCAGCTGGGCGGCCGCTCCCCGGCGGGCGCCGAGCACGGCGCCCGAGAGCAACACCGCGAAGGTGGTCCCGGTGATCGGCACCGGGGTGAAGCCGAGCGGGATGACGACCTGGGCGGCGAGCGCGGTGAGGAGCGCGAACCCGACCACCAGGGCCACGTCGCGCGCGCGGCTGCGCGGGAGCAGGTCGGCGAGGGTGGCCGGTCGGCCGGCGGCGTGGGTCGTCATCGGGACCTCCGGGTCGTCGGTGGGGTAGGAACCTACCGAACGTTCGTCAGCGATCGAGGGGTCCGTCGAAATGATCGCGGGGATGGTGGATGGCCACCAGCGTGCCCGCTGCCCGCTCGACCGCCGACCAGTCCTCGATGGGCAGGTCGATGACCGCCAGGTCGGCGGTCTTGAGGTCGGGGTACTCGCCGGTCACCCGCCGCACGAGCAGGCTCCAGGTCGGCTGGTGACCGACGAGCAGCAGTCGGTCGGCGTCGGTCACCTCGGCCGCCACCCCCAACACACCCGCAGGCCCGGCGTCGTAGAGCCGGCGGTCGAGGCTGATCCGCCGGTCCCACGTCCCGGCGGCCTCGGCCAGCTCCGCCGTCCGGGCCGCCCGCTCGGCGGTCGAGCTGATGACCACGTCGGGGACCAATCCCTCCCTCGTGACGAGCCGCCCCATGATCCGGGCACTCCGCACCCCCCGCGGGGCCAGCGGACGGTCGTGGTCGACGCCGTGGCCGGCATCCCAGTCGGACTTGCCGTGGCGGAGCAGCAGGAGGGTGACCATCACGACAGGGTATGCCGACCCTCGTAGGCTGACGGGATGCGACTCGTCATCGGCCGGAAGGTCGATCTCGCCATCCGAGCCCTCCACGCGCTCGCCAACGATGGCGAGCGGGAGACGGCGAGCCGCATCGCCGAGTCGATCGACACGTCCGAGGCCTTCCTCCCCCAGGTGATGAGCGGCCTCGTGGCCACCGGCATCGTCTCGTCCGAGCGAGGTCCGGGGGGCGGCTACCGCCTCGAGGTGCCCCTGGGCGAGATATCCGTACTCGACGTGGTCACCGCCGTGGAGGGCCCGGTCCCGGAGGACACCTGCGTCCTGCGGGGCGGTCCCTGTGGCGGCGCCGACACCTGCTCACTCCACGAGGCCTGGACCGCGGCCCGCGCGGCGCTCGTCGCCGAATTGGACGCCACCCCCCTCGACGCGGCCTGGCCCGGGTGACACGGCAGCCGGGCCCGAGAGCCGCTCTCGGTGAGTCGGGTCAGGGTTCGACGATGATCCTGGCCCGCATCCACGGGTGTGGCTGGCAGAAGTACTCGAACTCGCCCGGTTCGGTGAACGTGTACGACCACGACTCGCCCTCGCCGAAGAACCCGGAGTCGAAGGCCCCGTCCACGTCGGTGACGGTGTGGAGCATCCCGTCCTCGTTGGTCCAGGTGACCGTGGTCCCGGCGTTCACGGTGAGTACGTTGACCGAGTAGTCGGCCGGGTCCTCGACCTCGGCGAACTCGTCGGGGGCGTCGACATCCTGGAAGTCCCCGGATCCGGCGAGGATCGCCACGTCGACGGTCTCGCCGGTGGCCGCACCACCCTCGCCGTCGGCGGCCTCGGTGGTCGCGGTGGTCTCGTCCGGGGTGCCCTCACCCTCGGGCTGGTCGCCGTCGGAGTCGGGGGCCACGGCCTCGTAGATCTCGGGATCCTCCTCGCCGGAGATCATGACCTGGCCGAGTGCTCCCTTGTCGAATGTCCGGGTCAGGGCGTGGTCGACGAGGACCACGGATCCCGGGTACTGGCCGACCATCTCGACCACCGTGCCACCACCGGCGGGCACGAGGGTCGTCTGCGAACCGCGAATCGGCGGGTTGAGCAGCGCCGCCTCCGGGTACACCCGGTCCCAGTGCGAGCCGATCGGGTGAAAGCTCGCGATGAGGTTGAGCCCGGCGTTGACGAAGTAGATGCGGGCCCGTTCGCCGACCGCCATCTGCAGGGCGTTGTCGCCGGCGATGGCCCCAACCGCCCCGTTGAAGACGACCAGCGACGGGTCCTCGTCGGTCACGGCCTGCCGATCCGTCTCGGCAAGGCCCGGATCGGTCGAGGTCAGGTAGTACTCGGACTGCACGACGTACCACTCCCGGTCGACCTCCGCCAGTGGTTCGGCGGGGTCCACGAGGATGCCGCCGTACATGCCGTGGGCGATGTGACTGGGCACGTCGCCGTAGGCGCAGTGGTACATGAACATGCCCGGATAGAGGAGTCGGGCCTCGATCGTGGCCGTCTCACCGGGGGCCACCGTGGTCTTGCCGGCGCCGCCGTGGTCGCCGGTGACGGCGTGGAAGTCGACGTTGTGGGGGTGGGTGTTGCCCTCCGGATTGATGATCGTGAAGCGAAGGACGTCGCCGACGCGGGCGCGGATCAAGGGACCGGGCGTGCCGATCACGTCGCCGGAACCGGGGACCCGGTAGCCCCAGGTCTCGTACTCGAGTCCGGACGCCGGGTCGATGGCGAACACCCCCTCGACCACCTCGAACGTCACCTCGACGATGGCCTGGGTGTCCCGATCGGGGGCAGCAGGCACCTCGGGTGCGACGGACACCGCCACCCGGTCGTCGACCGACAGATCGGCCTTGGGGGTGAAGGCGGGAACGACCACGTCGGCAGCCAGGCCAATCGAGGACGCCTCGCCGCCCGGGAGGTCGTCGGTGCCGGCCGCGAGGGGCGCGCCGGCATCGCACGCTGCAAGGGCGACCATCACTGCCAGGAGGACGACGACGAGACCTGCCCAGGGGGCCAACCACGCCTCGCGGACGGATGGACGGTGGGGATGCGGCATCGGACACCTCCGAGGGATGCGTGCGACTCGCGAATCGGTTCACGATCGCCTCTC
>JBFLKR010000094.1:0-4465 GCA_040883295.1 Acidimicrobiia bacterium | reverse complement strand
GAGCAGCGCCAGCCATCCGATCGCCCAGCCGACGGCGACGACCGCCGGGTTCACCGGGACGCCTCCAAGCGGCCGACGACGTCCCCGAGCCACTCGACCGCCGGGACGTCGATCGGGTCGAGCACGACCTGGAGGTGGTCCACGCCGGGGATGGAACCGAAGGCGGCGAGGCGCTCTGCCACCTGGTCGGGTGACCCGGCGAGTGCTGACGTGGGCGGCCGCCCGCGGCCACCGGCGCGTCGCCCGGAGCCGCCGGGGGCCGCGACGGCCACCGCCGCCGTCATCCCGACCTCGGCAGGATCGCGGCCGACCGATCGGCAGGTGTCGGCGACCCCGGCAACCATCTCGGCCAACTGGTCGGGATCGTTGCCGAACCAGTCGTGCCAGCCGTTCCCGAGGTCGACGTGGGGGAGGGTTGCCCGGAGCACCCGGGGGCCGACGGATCCGATCATGAGGGGCAGGTCGGGGCGGGCGGGGGGCACGAGCTCGAGGTCCCTCGCAACGTGGAAGCGTCCCTCGAAGTCGATCGCTCCCTCCCGGACGAGGGTGCGGATGATCGTGAAGGCCTCGGCGAAGCGCGAGGCCCGGTGGTCATAGGGGAAGTCGAAGGCGTCGAACTCGACCCGGTTCCAGCCGGCGCCGAGGCCGAGCACCAGCCGGCCACCGGAGATCTCGTCGACGGTGGCCGCCTGTTTGGCCAGCATGCCGGGGTTGTGGAAGGCGGTGGCGGCGACGAGGGGACCGATCGTCACCCGCTCGGTCGCCTCGCCCAGGGCCGCGAGCAGCGTCCAGGCCTCCCATGGCCCCCGGGTGCCGTGGTCATCCCGGTACAGCAGGTGGTCGCCCACCCAGATCGAGTCGAGGCCGACCGCCTCGGCCGTGGTGGCGATGTCGCGCAGTTCCGGCCAGCCGACGGGACGTTCCACCTCGGGGAGCTGCACCCCGATGGCGACCGGTCTCACGGTGCCGGTTCGGGGAGTGGCTCGTCGGGGAGGGGCTGGACCTTCGGCCGGGCGCGCCGCCGACGCCGGGCGGGGACCAGGTCCCGCATCGACTCGAGTCGGCCGAAGCAGAGGAGGCGGTCGTCGGCCTCCAGCTCCCGGTCACCCCGTGGATTGGGGATGACCCGGGTCCCCCGGGTGAGCGTCAGGACGGACAGGTCGCGTTCTCGGAGGCCCGACACCGCGATCGTCCTGCCGATGAGGTCCGAGCCCTCACGGACGAGCAGCTCGGCGACGCCGTAGCCGGCGCTCACGGTCAGCCGCTGTCGCACGTCGAGCTCGGGGAACGCCACCTGGTTGGCGACGTAGTCGATGATCGCCCCGGCCACGTCGAGGTCGGTGGCACGCTCGATGCCCTCGAGCCCGGGGGAGGAGTTCACCTCCATCACGAGCGGGCCTGACGCCCCCTCGAGCATGTCGACCCCGGCGACGCGTAGCCCCATGATCTGGGCGGCTCGGACCGCAGTCTCGGCGAACTCGTCGTCGAGGTCGACCGCCTCGGTCACCCCACCGCGGTGGACGTTGGATCGGAACTCGTCCCCGAGCGCCCGCCGACGCATGGCCGCCACGACGCGGTCGCCGATCACCAGGGCGCGGATGTCGCGTCCCTTGCTCTCGGCGACGAAGCGCTGGATCAGCACGTTCTGCCGGGTGCTCTGGAGCGTCTCGATGACCGCCTCGGCCACCTTGGTGTCGGGGGCGAGGATGACACCGATCCCCTGCGTGCCCTCGAGCAGTTTGATGACGACCGGAGCCCCACCCACCTGCTCGATGGCCGGCAGCACGTCGGAGCGGTCGCGGACGAACATCGTCGCCGGCATCCCGATGCCGTGGCGGGAGAGGATCTGGGTGGCCCTGAGCTTGTCCCGGGAGTTCGAGATGCCATGGGACGTGTTGGGGGTGTACACGTCGAGTTGCTCGAACTGGCGGACGACGGCGATCCCGAAGAAGGAGATGGACGCGCCGATGCGGGGGAGGGCGGCGTCGTAGTCCTCGATCGGCTCGCCGCGGTACTGGAGGTCGGGTTCGTCGCCGGAGAGGTCGATGGCGAATCGGAGCGTGTCCAGCACATCCGCCTCGTGGCCGCGCTCGCTGGCGGCGGCGACGAGGCGTCGGGTGCTGTACGACCCCGGCGACCGGGAGAGGATGGCGAGTCGCATGGCCCGAGAGTAGGGGCGATCCGCGCTCACCCCGACCGCATGTCTCCGCCTCCCGGGGTGGATGGCTCCGTCGGTTCGGCGTCGGCCGTGGTGTCCCTCCTCTTCGGCCGGGTCCGCTCGATGAGGGCGAGGACGCCCATCAGCGCCACGGCCGACGCGGTGACCAGGAGCAGCCCCCCGAGGTCCTCGAGGAGTGTCGGGGCGGCGATCATGGCGATCCCGAGGACCGCCATCAGCGATCCGCCGATGAGTTTCAGCGCCCGACCGTGCTTCTCCTCGACCCGGGTGACCTCCATCGTCACGACGACCGCCCCGAACAGGAGCAGTTCGTCGAGGAGGTAGATGAGCAGGTAGAGGGCGAGCAACCCGAAGAACTCCGGTCCCCGCTCGATCCCCAGCGACTGGAGGGTTCCCGTCCACACGACGGGGAACCCCACCGTGCACGGCAGTTCGACGATGGCGACCCCGGCGGCGAGGACCACCGTCGTGCCGAGGATGGGCAGCAACGGCCGGCGGTGGTCTCGCAGGGCTCGTCCACCTCGGTAGATGCGAGGCTTGAAGCGGTCGGGGATCGTGAACGACAACCCCTGCTTGTAGGCGAAGTAGTCCTTGATGTTGACCGCCCCGAACACGACCGCCACGAGGCCGACGACCACGGTGATGGCGGTGAGCGACGACAGCAGGTCGACGACGGTGAAGATGCCGAGGATGAAGAGCCCGTAGAGCGAGGCCGTCACGAGGAGGAAGGTGCCGCCGATGGCGAAGGTGCGGGATCGGGTGGCGCCGGCGTTGAGGATCATGGCCAACAGGACCGCCATCACCCACAGCGAGCACGGGTTGAACCCGTCGACCAGGGCGATGAGGGCCGTCACCCCGATCGCGGAGCGGTCGGCCAGCGCCACCTCGCCGACGAGCGGGATCTCGATGCTGGCGCCGCCGTTGCCGGGCACCAACTCGGGCCCGACGTCGGTCGATGCCTCCGCCTCCACGACGGCGACGAGCCCATCGACCACGCCTGCGATCTCCGTTCCGACGTCGGTGTTGTACCCGACCCAGATCCGATCGCCGATGATCGTGGTCGGGACCCCCTGGGGCGCCTGCCCTCGGCTCAGCAGCTCCTCCTCCCAGCGCTGGGCGGCGAGGGGATCGACGTTCACCGTGTACCGGTGGACCTCGAGCGGTGGGGCGTACCGCGTCTCGAGCTCGTCGAGGAAACTCGCCATCTGCCGGCAGTACCCGCACGTGCTCGAGCCGAAGAAGAGGAGCTCGACCCGCCCGTCCTCGGTCACGGCTCCTCGAAGATCCTCGGGAAGGTCCGAGGCAGGACCGTCGTCCTGAGCCGCCGCCGGAAGCCAGGTCATCGTCAGGGTGAACGCGACCACTGCCAGCACGAGGGCCGGCCCGAAACGAGGCGTCGACGACGAACCCTTGCCGAGTGGTACTCGGCGCATGTCACGAAACTACGCCGTCGCGCGGCGGGTCGGACCCGACATGGCGTCGGTTCGGTAGCGTGCCGTCGGCCCGGCCGCGTGTCGGCGGGTAGGCGGCCGGGACGGCGGTCGAGACGACGAAGGAGCGGAACGATGGACTTGCTCGACTGGGTGCTGTGGGTGCATATCGTCGCCGGCGCATTGTGGATCGGCGGCGTCATGTGGCAGGAGGGCCACACCGCCGGTGCCCGCCGGGAAGGCGAGGAGGCCTACGTGCGGGCCGTCCTTCGGGCGCAGGCCACCAACGGGAAGCTCTACCCGGCTGTCACATTGGTCGTGTTCGGTACCGCGATCTGGCTCATCGTCGGCCGCGACTACCTGGACTTCGGGATCCTCTGGATCAACATCGCCTTCGCCTTGTTCATCATCTCCTTCGCCACGGGGATCGCCTATTTCTCCCGCACCGAACGACGGCTGAATGCCGAGCTCGAATCCGGCGGTTTCACCGCCGAGATCGCAGCCAAGGTCCGGACCATGCACACGGTGGCCCGCGTCGAGACGATCCTGTTGCTGGTTCTGGTCTGGCTCATGGTGTTCAAGCCGGCGTAGGTGGTCAGGCGGGGGGATTCGAGCGAGACCGGTCGAAGGCGGCGCCGATCGCCTCCTCGGACTCCGCGTCGAGTGGCACCAGCAGCTCGACCTCGAACTGCTCGGCCACGGCATCGTGCACCGACACCCACCGACCGTGCAGCGAGGTGAAGCGCATGTGCGGACCGTTCGGGAGTTGCACCTCGATGGGGACGTAGACCGGGACGTCGTCCGGTCCGCCCAACACCCGCGCGACATGGTCGAACCGACCACCGGCCACGGCGTC
>JBFLKR010000093.1:0-5494 GCA_040883295.1 Acidimicrobiia bacterium | reverse complement strand
GTTGGTGTGGGCCGGCCGCTGGGGGGAGGGGCGGCCACTTCGCGTCCGGACCGTGGCAGGGAGGAAGTCCCTCGCGGGGGATGGGCCGACCGTCTTCGTCGCTCTCTGGAACTGCCCCTCTCCTCGCGCCCGACACATCGACGGCAAGAAACACCGCCAACCAAGGAAATCCCCCCGAAGGGGGGATTTCTCAGTACTCGGTACTCAATACGCCCGGCGGAGCCGGCCTCGGGCCTCGATGTCGTCTCTTCGGTGGGCGACGGCGGTGCCGTCGATCGACCACGATCGGAAGGCCGCCTGCTCGAGGCGGTGGGCCTCTCCGGCACTCACGTCCCAGGCTTCGTCGTAGAGCGCCTTGATCGGCCCCACCACCTTCGGGTCGCCCTCGGCCACGGCCTCTGCCAGTCCGACCGCCGTCCCCAGCAGGTCGTCGTGGGCGACGACGGCGTTCACCAGGCCGATCCGCAGCGCCTCGTCGGCGGCGATGAACCGACCAGTCAGCGTCAACTCCTTGGCCATTCGCAGGCCCACGGCCCGGGTGAGGTTGGCGGTCATCCCCCCACCGGGGATCGCGCCGACCCGGGCGTGGGTGTCGGCGAAGCGGGCGCGGTCGGAGGCCACCAGCCAGTCGCACCAGAGCGCGATCTCGAGGCCGCCGGTGACGCACGCCCCGTTCACGGCCCCGATCACCGGCGTCGTCATCCCGGCCATGGTGATGTAGGGACTCCGCTCTGGCGGTGTGTCGAGGACGATCGAGGGGCGCTCGGCCAGTTCGGCGAGGTCCTGGCCGGCACAGAACGCCGGATCGGTGCCGGTGAGCACGATGGCTCGGATGGCGTCGTCGGCGTCCACCGACCGTAGGGTCGTGGCCAGTTCGGTGGAGAGCGCCTCGTCGAGGGCGTTGCGGGCCGCCGGGCGGTCGAGGGTGACGACGGCCACCGGGCCGTGATGGTCGAGGCGGACGAGGGCCATGGGGCGAACCTACGTTTCAGCCGTCGTACGTGACGTCCTCGATGACCTCGCCGCCGAGCTCGGCGAGGAGCGCGGTCGGGTCGTGGGCGTCGTCGGGCGCCTCCTCCAGCTGCTCCTTGTCGGGCAGTGGCTCGGTGTCGTCGGCCTCGTCCGGCCCTCGATCCATCGGACCGGCGGTGCCGTCGTCGGGGCGGGCGGCGAAGCGAACCGTGGGCACCCCGTCGAGGTGGCGGCCGATCTCCTCGGCCACCAGGTGGCGGACCTCGTCGTCCCCCTGCAGCTGCTCGAGGTGGAACTCGAGGTGGGACGGCAGCCACAGCTCGAGGATGCCTTCCCCCACGGCGCCCGGCATGGCCTCCCTGAACAGGGCCTGGCGGCGAGGGCCGAGCCGTTGGCGGAGGGCACCGAAGACCTGCGGCCACACCTGTTGCACGTCGCCGAGCGTCGCGGCGAGCCGTCCGGGCTCGGGTGCCGGCTCGGCCGGCGGGGGTTCGGTGGGCTCGACCGGTGCCGGCTCGGCCGCCGCGAACGGGGCGTCGTCGGCGATCGGCTCGGACTCGGGGATGGTGGGCTGCGGTGCCGACGCGGCGACGGGAGCCGGCGGCGGCGGGGAACTGGCGAGCTTCTCCAGGGCCCGCTCGAGGCGATCGACCCGGTCCCGCAGGGCGTCGACGTCGATGTCGAGCTCGGGTCGGACGAGCTTGAGGAGGGTGAGCTCGACCATGAGCCGCTCTTCTCGGCCCTCCCTGATCTTGACCAGGCCCTCGCCGAGGCCGGCGATCGCCCGCAGCACCGTGGCGGCGGGGAGGTCGTCGGCAACGGTCCGCCACGCGTCGATGATGTCGGCGGGCTCGTCGACGAGGTCCTCGACGTTGGACGCCCACCCGGCGAGGAACACCCCCCGGAAGAAGCCGATGGCGTCGGCGACGAAGCGGCGCAGGTCGACGCCTTCGGCGTCGAGCTCGGTCAGGATGGACAGCACGGTGCCGGCGTCGGCTCGTTCGATGGCTCCGGCCAGGCGCGGGAACATCTCGACGTCGGCGAGGCCGAGCGCCCGCCGCACGCCGGCGAGGTCGACGGTGCCGTCGCCGAGGGCGGCGACCTGTTCGAGCAGCGAGAGCGAGTCGCGCACCGACCCGGTGGCATGCCGGGCCACCGCCACCAGCGAGTCGTGGTCGGTGGTGAAGCCCTCCGTGGTGGCGATGTGGCCGAGATGGTCGACCAGGGCCTCGAGCGAGACGGGGTGGAAGTCGAAGCGCTGGGTGCGCGAGCGGATCGTGTCGAGGAGGCGGTAGGGCTCGGTGGTGGCGAGCACGAAGTGGACGTGGGGCGGGGGCTCCTCGAGCGTCTTGAGCAGGGCGTTGGCCGCCGCCTTCGAGAGCATGTGGGCCTCGTCGAGGATGAAGACCCGGGAGGCCCCGCCCACCGAGGCGACGGTGGTCATGGAGATGTTGAGCTCGCGGACGTCGTCGACGGAGTTGTGGGAGGCGGCGTCGAGCTCGATGACGTCGAAGGAGTGACCCCGGGCAACGGCGAGGCACGAGTCGCAGGTGTCGCATGGCTCGCCCTCGGGGGAGCGGTTGGGGCAGTTGAGCGCCTTGGCGAGGATCCGGGCGGTGGTGGTCTTGCCGGTGCCGCGGGGCCCGGCGAAGAGGTAGGCATGGGCGACCTTCCCCTCGCTCACCTCCCGGGCGAGCGTGGTCGTCACGTGCCCCTGGCCGACGACGTCGCCGAACCGCTGGGGCCGATGGGTGCGGTAGAGGGCCTGGTAGGCGGGCACGGAGGCGAGCGTAGCGGTGCCCCCCGACACGCCTCTCGGGGAGGCGGGACACGAGACAGTGGAGGGATCCCCCCGCAAGGGGGGATGGGCCCCGCCGAGGAGCGCCGGCGACGAGGTGGGAGGGGGGCGCTGCCAGAGAGCGGCGAGCATCCACGCGATGCGGTCGACCGGACGCCTCGGTCGGTACGCTGATCGGCCACCCCTTCCTGACAGGTCCTCGCCATGCGTCGCGCCCGAATCCAGAACGTCGCCGCATGGATGGTCGCCCTCGCCGTGGTCGTGGCCGGATGCGGGGCCGACACGGCGGCACCGACGGTCGCCATCGACTCGGTCGAGGTCGATGGTCGAGTGGTCGAACTCGGGATCTCCACCTCGGGCGACGACCTGGCCTTCACCGTCGATTGGGGCGACGGCACGGACGAGATCCGGGGTTCCGGGCAGGGGCCCTTCGTGTTCGACCACGCCTACGGACCCGACGTCGGGACGGTGACCATCGCCGTGGAGGCCACCGCCCCCGACGGCCTCGTCGGCCGGGCCACCCGGCAGGTGGTGGTGGGGCCATCCGAGACCACCACGAGCACGGCTCCCGAGACGACGACCACCACGGCGTCCGAGACCACGACGACGGTCGGCGACTCGACCGCGACCACGTCGAGCACCTCCACCACGACCACGTCGACCAGCACCCCGACCAGCACGTCGACCACGACCACCCTCCCCGAGACCACCACGACCACCGTGGCCGCCGCGCCCCAACCCGTCGAGATCTCGTTGGCGGTGCGCGACGCCGCCGCCGTCACCTCGTCGAACAACTCGCAGTCGACGTGGGACGGTCGGGTGGCCAAGGTGTTCGTCGAGCGAGCCGCCTCCACGCCCGAGGTCGAGTCGGTGCGGCTCACCTGGGAGGTGGACACCACCCCGTTCCGAGACCTCGACGAGGTGGTCGTGACCCTGCGGCTCGACTCGGTGTTCGCGCTCCTGCTCGAGACCGACCGGACCGACGGCAACCGGGCCGAGATCCGCTACTCGGCCTTCCTCATCAGCGGGGGCACCACCGTCGACTCCGACAGCGAGGTGTGGTCGGCCGGGGCCGACGACCGGATCAACATCACCGGCGGCATGCCGCTGGAGGTGTCGGGTCGGGTCAGCCCTGCCAGTCCACTGCGATACCGGCTCGAGGTCGCCTGCGAGGCGGTCGGCCCGTCGGGTCTGGCGCTGCTCTCGAAGTCGATCTGCGACGGCCGCTACGCCGGGTGGACGATCAACGGGATCGGCGGGTCGGCCGTCGCCCCGTGACCGTCAGCCGGCGTCCACGCGGTACGCCCCCGTCCCCACCGAGCACAGGACGTCGTCGGGGTCCCGCAACTCCATGCGGGTGACGGTGACGCTGCGGCCCACCCGCAGGGCGTGGCCGGTGGCGAGGAAGTGCTCGCCGAGGGCGGGCCGCAGGTAGTCGATCCGTAGGTCGATGGTGCCCATCGACGTGAACGCCTCCCGGATCCGCTCGACGCTGTCGAGGTAGCCCCGGGCGACGGCGGCGTGGATGGCGACCATCCCCCCGACGAGGTCGAGGGTCGCCGAGATGACGCCGCCGTGGAGGTTGCCCCGGGTCCAGTTGCCGACGAGGTCGTCGCGCATGGGCAGGGTCATGGCGACGCCGTCGGCGTCGAAGCGGGTCATCTCGACGCCGAGGGTGCGATTGAAGGGGATGCGGTGCTCGACCTCCCGGAGGGCGTCGAGGGTCTCGTCGTAGAGCGTCACATCGAGAACAGGGGCTCGTCGACGGTCCAGGCGGGTGGCTGGCCCCACCGCTCGGCGTACGTGACCTCGTGGGCGGGCCCCCGGGCGGCGACCCCCCAGCGACCGAGCGGGTAGCCGCACGAGACCGTGGCGGCGATCGACCAGCCCTTGTCGGCCGGTACGCCGAGCAGCTCGAACACTTCGGCCTGCTTGAAGATCCCGAGGATCGTGGTGAGGGTGGTCCCGATCCCGAGCCCGCGGGCGGCGAGCATGAGGTTCCACACGGCCGGGTAGATCGAGGCGCCCGAGGGGTCGTTGCGGTGGAGGGCGAAGACGAGGAGCGGGACCTGCTCGAAGTTGTCGGCGAGCCACTGGGACGACTTCATGACCCGGATCGTCTGCGTGTCGCCCGACGCCTCGGCGGCCTCCCGCCGGCCCTTGTAGAGCGTGTTCTGGAGCTCGTCCCAGGCGTCCCGGTAGAGCGGACCGAGCGCCGCCCGGGTGTCGGGGTCGGCGACGGTGAGCCAGCGCCAGTTCTGGTTGTTGCCCCCCGACGGGGCCCGGATGGCGGCGTCCATCATGGCGGCGATGGCGTCGTCGGGGATGGGGTCGGGTTTCACGCGCCGCATGGCGCGGGTGGTGTAGAGGGCTTCGGTCAGGTCCATGGGGCGAGGGTACGCGTCAGGTCGACCCGGCCAGGGCCGTCGATGCGAGGCGGAGCGCTGCGTCGAGCGCGTCCGGGGGGTGGGGGTCGGTCGATCCCGCCCCGAGTTCGTCGACCAGGTGCGCGGCGACCTCCGGCCAGGGGTCGTCGCCGTGCCGCTCGAGGTGCCCGAGGAGCGACCGGGCCGTGTCGAGGTCCCCGTCGGAGCCGAGCACGAGCGCGCTGGTGGTGAGGGTCTGGTTGGCGAGGAACGCCCAGTCCCCGATGCCTCCGAGACCCTGGAGGCGGTCGATGGCCAGCCGCAGTCGGGCACGGCCCATCCCCTGGACGCCCTCCCG
>JBFLKR010000092.1:0-5781 GCA_040883295.1 Acidimicrobiia bacterium | reverse complement strand
TTCAGGTGGGCCATCACGGCGAGGCAGGCGTCGTAGTCGATCGGGTCGAGCATTGCCCGGGTCGCCGAACCCAGCCAGATGCCCGAAGCCGTCAGGAGGTCGAGCGCCTGGGGGAGCGGTGGCGTCAGGATGGCGGCACGGCCGGTCGCCATCGGCTCGTCGCCCACGAGGGCGGTGACGGCTCCTGCGCCGAGGTCGAGTCGGTCGACCCGGACGGCGGTGCGGACGTCGAGGCCCTCGGCCAGGTGCTCGGGGACCCGTCGCATCCCACCGATGCCGACGTGGCGCGGTTCCACCCCCCGGTCGGGGTTCGTGAGGCTCGGGGAGCGGTACCACTCGGCCACCGGGCCGTCGTCGAGCCAGCGCGCGACGACCTCGCGGAACTCGCCGGAGCGGGCACTGAAGTGCTGGGCACCGTGGTCGAATCGGGCGCCGTCGATGGTCCGGGTGGCCATCCGACCACCGACGGCCCGGCCCTTGTCGAGGACGACCGCGTCGACGCCGACCTCGGCCAGCACGCGGGCGGCCGTGAGCCCGGCCAGGCCGGCGCCGATGATGAGGACGGGGGGTGACATCGTCCGGGGTACGGAGCGACGACGGTGCTTCGATCAGTCGGCGGCGAGTATCCGATCGAGGAACTCGACCAGTCCGAGGGCACCGGCGTCGGTGGCGATCGTCCGTGTCTGCTCGGCGATGTGGTCGCGATCGGGGCTGGGGTGAAGGTGCCGGGCGACGGTCAGCCCGGTGATGAACGCCTGCTCCCTCCAGGGCACACCGGGGACGTCGAGGCCGAGACGAATGGCCTCGTCCGCCAATCGGGCGGCGGAGTCGTCGCCATCGAGAGCTGCCTCGACGGCGGCGAGATGGGCCGTGAGCACCGTCGTTTCCGTCCCATCGGGAACCGCGGCCAGCATCGTGCGTGCCTCGGCGATGGCCGCCGGGTCGCCGAGCAGGCAGGCTGCTCGCACCGCCTCGATGGCAGCTTCCGTCGGGTTGAAGCCGTAGTCGTGCCACTTCCACCGCGCGTGCTCGAGCCACTGCCGGTAGTCGCCCTCCATGGCGGCCCGAGCGACCGGTTCGCCCCGCAGTCCGATGGTGGCTTGTGGGTCGGTCACCTCGCGACCGAGTTCCTCGGCCGTCGCCATGTGGCGCTCCCAGGCGGGCCAGTCCCCTCGGAACCGAGCGATCCACGCTCGGGTGAGTGCGTGGCGGAGCTGGTCGGCGGGCGAGTTGGCGACCAGGACGGGATCATCGAGCAGCGCCTCGGAGGCGTCGAGGTCGAGCCCGCCGAACAGGGCGCCGAGCATGTTGCCGGCGACGAAGGTCGCCATGGCCCGGTTGCCGACCCGTTTGGCCTCGCCGAACGCCTCCTCGACGGCCGCCCACCGTTCGGCGAAATCCCGGGACGCGTAGCTCGTGTTGACCAAGCCCCGCAGGCGGGTGTCGGTGAAGTCGTGCTCTCGGGCGAGCGCCACGGCGCCCCGGATCAGCGCCATTCCCTGATGGGGCCGACCGGCGTCGACCAGCAGCGTCCCCCGGGTGATCATGGCGTCGGCGACCTCCTCGACGAGGCCGAGCGCTTCGGCCGCGCCGATGGCATCATCGGCCATCCTGATGTTGTCCTCGTCGCCGCCCCCGGTGGCAAGCATCCGAGCTCGCGTGAGGTAGACCGCAGCCCGGGTCAGGTTCTCGTCGCTGGCGATGTCGGGGTGGTCGGCGAGGTGCTCCGACAAGAGAGCCACGGCGCGTTCGGACCGGTAGCTGTTGTTGGCGACCCAGCCGGCCAACGCCACCACGCGATGGCGAGTCTCGGCGTCGGCGTCCATGGCCAGCAACGCGTCGACGTGTCGATCGGCCACGTCCGGGTCGCCCAGGGCGACCGCCGCCAGGGCAGCCGCCTCCCGGAGGTCGATCGACATCGCCGGCGACACCACCGGCAGTGCGACGTCCACGAGGTCGATCAGTTGCTCGTGGGCGTGAATGGCCTTGGCGCGCGCGATCGCTGCCTCGAGCGCGGTGACGAGCTCCGCAGCCAACGCGTCGGACGGTGGCGCCACCTCGACGGCCGACACGTAGTGCGATGCCGCCACCGGCGCGAGCTCCGGGTCATCGAGGCCCCGGAAGTAGCGGGCGGCCCGCAGGTGGAGGTCGTGGCGGTCGGACCTGCCGATCCGGCCGTAGGCGACCTCCTTCAGCAGGCTCTGGACCCAGCGGTACTGGCCCCGCTCGGGGGAGCGAGGGTCCCGGTTCAGCTCGAGGATCTCGTGGCGGACGAGGTCGCCGAGGCGGCGCTCCACCTTGTCGGCGTCGTCGTCACGGAGGGCGGTGAGGCCGTCGACGGTGAACGATTGGCCGAGCACGGAGGCGTCCCGGGCCAACTCTCGCTCCTCGGCGGGCAGCCGGTCCAACCGAGCGGCGATGACGGCCTGCACCGACGACGGGACCTCGATCTCGGTCAGGTCACCGGTGACCGCCGCGGTTCCGTCGACCATCGCCAGGCGTCCGTCGGCGAGCAGGGTTCGGAGCATCTCCACGGCGAACAACGGCACGCCGCCTGCCGCGGCGGTGATCCGGCCGACTGCCGAGGTGGGTATCCCGGGCACCGCCCCGGAGATCAGATCGCCCATCTCCTGGTCCCCGAGCGGGGCGAGGTAGACCGAGGTGAAGCCGCGCCGTCCCGAGCCCCAGTCGGGTCGACGGTCCAACAGGTCGGGGCGGGTCGCCGTGACCACGAGGATGGGATGGTTCTGGGACCAATCGGGGAGTTCCTCGATGAACTCCAACAGACCGGGATCCGCCCACTGCAGGTCCTCGAACACGAGCACGGTCGTGCCGTGCGCCGAGATCGCCTCGAAGAGGGCCCTGGCCGCGGCGAAGATCTCGGTTCGCTCGCTCCCGACCGCGTCGCCCACCCCGAGCAGGGCCCCGAGGCGCATCGCGATCCACGCCCGCTGGTCGGCGTCGTCGACCCAGCGCTCGATCGTCTCGGCGAGGCGGGCGGCGGTGGTGGTGTCGTCGTCGGTCTCGCTGATGCCGGCCCGCTGGCGGACCATCTCCCCGAGGGCCCAGAGCGAGACGCCATCGCCGTAGGACGGTGAGCGACCCTCGTGCCAGTAGACGTCGTCCACGAGGCCATCGATGTACTTCAGGAACTCCCAGACCAGCCGGCTCTTGCCGATGCCGCCCTGGCCCACCAGCGACACCAGCCGGGCCCGACCATCCCGACCTGCCGTGTGGAGCGCATCCTTCAGGAGTCGCAGTTCGGGGTCGCGTCCCACGAACGGGGGCTCGAGGACGTCGGCGCGGCCGACACCACCCCGCTCCCCGATGACGCGAACCGCCCTCCGGGCCACGATCGGCTCGTCCTTGCCCTTGACGGCATGGGTCCCGGCGTCCTCGAGGGCGATGGCGCGGTCCACGAGCCCGGCGGTGACCTCACCGACGAAGACACTGCCGGGTTCGGCGAGCGACTGGAGCCGGGAGGTGGCATTGACCATGTCCCCGAGCAGCAGGCCCTTCTCGTTCCCGCCGGGCCCGACGGATGCCTCCCCGGTCATGACACCGGCACGGGCGGCGAGTGCTGGTAGGCCGTGACGCTCGCCGAGTTGGGCGACGCGATCGACGACCTCGAGGGCGGCGCGGACGGCCCGCTCGGCATCGTCCTCCTGGGAGGTGGTGGCACCCCACCAGGCCATGACGGCGTCGCCGATGTACTTGTCGACCGTCCCCCCGAACCATTCGATCGCCTCCTTGGCGAGGTCGAAGTACTCGGTGATGAGGGCTCGGACCTCCTCGGGGTCACGCCTCTCGGAGAACGAGGTGAAGCCGACCAGGTCCACGAAGAGCACCGAGACGACACGGCGCTCGGCGAGGGCCGGCCCCGACGAGATCGGCGGCGACGCCGGCGCATCGGCCAGCGATCCACCGCACGCCCCACAGAACCGGTTGTCGGGCGGGTTCTCGATGCCGCACGACCCACAGACGGCCACCAGGGCCGACCCGCACTGACCGCAGAACCGCTGGCCCTCGGCCGCCGTCGCTCCGCAGTTGGCACAGGTCATCGGGTCTCCCTTCGGCGGCGGAGCGTAGCGGTGGGAGTTCCGGCGTACAGGCCCGGGACCGGGGTTGCGGATCAGCCGGTGGTCGAGCAGTGCCCCTCCATGCATGTCCAGCCGCTTGCCGCAGCGGTCGCCGGTCGAGTGCTGGGGGTGCCCGGCGCGCGGCTGCCATCGAAACCGACACATTCGTCAGGAGATCTCGGAGCGCGCTCAGCCGGCGGCTCGCCGCAGTCGATCCATCACGGCCCGTCCCACCCCGCGTTCGGCGACGGCCTCGACCACGACCACGTCGAGGTCGGCGTCCTCGGCCCGCCGCAGGGCGTCGTAGAGCATCGCTGCCAACGCACCGGCGTCGTCGAATCGTCCCAACTCGGCCACCCCCGCCGGCGCTGCCGACGCGGCGAGAATCCCGACCTGTTCTCCCCCGGCCGCCAACTCGCGTGCCAGCGCGCCGGCCGTCCCCGGCTCGGCAACCTCCACCCGACAGGTCGGCTGGTAGTGCCGGTGGCGGGTGCCGGGGGAGAGACCGACCTCGCCATCGCCCGATTCCACGATGCCGAGTTCCTCTCGGGTGACGGCGCCCTCTCGCAACACGACGGGGAGATCGCCGCGAGCGTCGACCACGGTCGACTCGAGGCCGATCGTGCACGGACCGCCGTCCACGACCGCCTCGATCCGCCCGCCGAGATCGGCCATCACGTGGGCGGCAGTGGTCGGGGAGGGGCGCCCCGAACGGTTGGCCGACGGTGCCGCCACCGGCACGCCGGCGGCCGCCAGGAGGGCGACCGCCACGGGATGGTCGGGGACCCGCACGGCCACGGTGTCGAGCCCGCCGGTCGTGATGGCCGAAACGTCTGGATGGACGTCGAGCACGAGCGTCAGCGGCCCGGGCCAGAACTCGGCGGCCAGTCGACGGGCGAGGGGGGTGATGTGGGCCACCACGCCCGCCAGGCCGTCGCCGTCGGCCAGGTGCACGATGAGCGGGTTGTCGGCCGGGCGGCCCTTCGCCTCGAACACCCGTCCGACCGCGTCGGCGTCGAGCGCGTCGGCGCCCAGTCCGTAGACCGTCTCGGTCGGGAAGGCCACGAGGCCACCGGCGCGCAGCAGGGTGGCGGCGGTGTCGAGCCCGTCGTCGGTCGGGGGGAGGAGGCGGGTGTCCATGGCCGGACGGTCACGGTACCCCCACGGCGCACGATCCCCTCACTGGCGCGTAGCCTCCGGCGGCGCGCTTCGAGAGGGACGACATGGGTGACACTCGGCGGCTCGGGGTGACCCTGGCGGCAGCCACGGCACTGATCTCGGGGGTGTCCGTCTTCGTGAACGGCCTCGCCGTACAGGCATGGGCGGGGGCGGCCGATCCCACGACCTACACGACGGTCAAGAACGCGATCGCAGCGGCGTTGTTGGTCGGGGTCGGCCTCGTCGGCGCTCGGCGCGGCTGGTCCGACGGCTGGCGACGGCCGACGTCCCGCCGACAG
Organism: Acidimicrobiia bacterium; assembly: GCA_040883295.1. GTDB lineage: Bacteria > Actinomycetota > Acidimicrobiia > Spongiisociales > JAENVV01 > JAHEFX01. The sequence continues at coordinate 245 of JBFLKR010000092.1, read as the reverse complement.
TGGTGGGGCCTGGGTGCGGTGGCGGTCGTGGGCGGGAGCGTCCCGTTCGTACTCTTCTTCGAAGGCCTCGCCCGCTCGGAGTCACTCCAGGCCGCGCTCCTGCACAAGTCGCTCGTCATCTGGGTGGCGATCCTGGCGGTCGGGCTGCTCGGTGAGCGGCTTGGTCCCTGGCACTGGCTGGCGATCGGGGCGGTCGTGATCGGCCAGGTGCTCTACGCAGGAGGGGTCACCGACGTCGCCTTCGG
>JBFLKR010000091.1:0-4586 GCA_040883295.1 Acidimicrobiia bacterium | reverse complement strand
CCGGTGGTTGGCCGCCGGGAGCACCCGGCCGTGGGCGCCCAGGAGGTCGGCGGCGACGTCGAGGGCGTGGGTGAAGTCACCGGTGAGGTCGGCGAGGGCGGCGAGGAGCAGGTTCCCGAGCGAGTGGCCCGAGACGTCGGACGCCTCGAACCGGTAGGCAAACAACTCCGACAACAGCGAGGGGTCGGCGAGACTGAGCAGCGCCTTGCGCACGTCGCCGGGCGGCGGGATGTCGAGACCGTCGAGGAGGCGCCCGGACGAGCCGCCGTCATCGGCCACCGACACGATCCCGGTGATCTCCCCGGCGTAGGTCTGGGCGGCCACGAGCACCTGGGCGAGGCCGGCCCCGCCCCCGATGGCGACCACCGACGGACCGTCCTCCTCGAGACCCAACAGCGCAGGGAACAACTGGGTATCGGGGGTGGTCATCGGGCGAGGTCCCGGTGGTGGACCGTGGCGGCGACGCCCCGGTCGACCAGCCAGGCCCCGAGCGCCTCGGCGAGGGCCACGGATCGGTGGCGGCCGCCGGTGCAGCCCACCCCGATCGAGAGGTAGGCGCGTCCCTCGGCCTCGTACCGAGGGAGCAGGAAGTCGAGGAGGTCTTCGGCCTTGGCGAGGAACTCCTCGGCGTCGGGCTGGTCGAGCACGTAGCGGCGGACCGGCTCCTCGAGGCCGGTGAGCGGCCGCAGGTCGTCGACCCAGTGCGGATTGGGCAGGAAGCGCACGTCCAGCATGAGGTCGACGTCGTGGGGGTGGCCGTGCTTGAAGCCGAAGGAGCGGATCGACACCCGCATCGTCGACTGCGTCGGCTCGGAGAACTCCTCCTCGACCCGCCGGCGGAGGTCGTGGACGTTGTAGCCGGTCGTGTCGATGACGATGTCGGCGAGTTCCCGCAACGACGCCAGGTCCTCGCGTTCGGCCTGCACCGACTCGAGGACCGTGGCCGCCTCACGCGGGTGGGGCCGGCGCACCTCGTCGTAGCGCTTGGCGATGACCTCGTCGGCGGCATCGAGGAACAGCACCACCGGGTCGAGCCCGTGGGTGCGCAGGGCGTGGAGCGCCTCGGAGAGGTCGTCGATGCGCAGCCCCGTGCGAGCGTCGATGGTCACCGCGAGATGGGTCTCACCCTCCTCGACGTCGTGGATGTGGGCGGCATCGTCGATCAGTTGCAGCGGCAGGCCGTCGATGAGGATGTAGCCGAGGTCCTGGAGCACCTTGCCGACCGTCGACCGACCGGCACCCGACATGCCCGTCACCACGAGCACCTTGGGGCCCTTGGGCGTGGTGGCTGCACTCATCGGGGGGCGTCCTGGCGGGGCGAGGGGTCGTGGAGGGCAGCGTACAACGTCCCGGCCACCCCCTCGGGCACGACCTCGGCCAGCTCGTCGAGTTCGGCGGCCCGGATCCGCTTGAGCGACCCGAACCGGCGGATGAGTGCCTTCTTGCGGGTCGGGCCGATACCGGGCACCTCGTCGAGCACGCTGTCGACCATCTTCTTGCCGCGCAGGCTCCGGTGGTAGGTGACCGCGAACCGATGCGCCTCGTCCCGCACCCGCTGCAGCAGATGGAGGGCCGGCTCATCGCGAGGGATCGCCAGCGGCTCGTCGGCACCGGGGAGGTACACCTCCTCCATCTTCTTCGCCAGTCCGGCGACTGGGATGTCGAGGTCGAGGTCGTCGAGCACGGCCACCGCCCTGCCCAGCTGGCCCACGCCACCGTCGACGAGCACCAGCGACGGCGGGTAGGCGAACTTGCCCCGCTCCTCCACCGGGCGATCCCGCTCGGCGAGATAGGCCGTGAAGCGGCGACGCAGCACCTCCTCCATGGCGGCGAAGTCGTCCTGGCCCTCGAAGCCCTTGATCTTGAACCGCCGGTACTGCGAGCGCTTCGGCAACCCGTCCTCGAGGACCACCATCGACCCGACGGTGTTGCGGCCCTGGAGCGTGGAGATGTCGTAGCACTCGATCCGCAGGGGGGGCACCGGCAGGTCGAGCGTCGCCTGCAGGCTCCGCAGCGCCTGGGCGCGCTGGTTGGGGTCGGAGGTGTGGCGCAGCTTGTGGCGGGCGAACGCCTCGGCGGCGTTGGTGTGCGCCGTCTCCATGAGGCGCCGCTTCGCCCCCCGCTGGGGGACCCGCAGCGACACGGCCGAGCCCCGGACATCCGTCAACCACTCGGCGAGCAGGTCGGCGTCGGGGGGCTCGTGCTCGACGAGCACCTCCTTGGGCGGCGGCTCGTCCTGGTAGCGCCCGACGACCACCCGCTGGACGATGTCGGCCGCGTCGAGCTCCTCGACCTTCTCGACGACCGTCCCGTAGCGACCGGTCACCCGACCCCGACGAACGATGAGCACCTGGACCGAAGCCTGGAGGTCGTCGTCATGGACGGCGACGAGGTCGAAGTCCTCCGGTCGGGTCGAGGCGACCTCCTGACGGGCGAGCGCCTTCTCCACGTCGCTGATCTGGTCGCGGGCGCGGGCGGCGCGCTCGAACTCGAGGCGCTCGGCGGCGCCCTCCATCCGCTCGGTGAGAGTGGCGATGGCGTCGGTGCCGTCCCCGGAGAAGAAGGCGGCGAGGCCGTCCAGCATCGCCTCGTAGTCCTCGGCCTCGACGGCGCCGATGCATGGGCCGGAGCACTTCTCGATGTCGTAGAGCAGGCAGGGCCGCCCCCGCGACACGTGGTCGGCGAACTTGCCGTCCGAACAGGTCCGCACCGGATAGGTCTTGAGGAGCAGGTCGAGGGTGTTGCGGACCGCGTAGGCGTGGGCGAATGGGCCGAAGTACTGGGTGCCCTTGCGGCGCTTGCCCCGCACCACCCGGGCCGCCGGCCACTCGTCGTCGCGGGTGAGGGCGAGGAACGGGTACGACTTGTCGTCCCGGAGGCGGATGTTGAAACGCGGCCGGTGCTTCTGGATGAGCGAGTACTCGAGGAGGAAGGCCTCGACCTCGTTGTCGGTGACGATCCACTCGACCGAATCGGCCACCGCCATGAGATCACGGGTCTTCTGGGTCTGGGTGTGGGCCTTCGTGAAGTAGGACGAGACCCGCTTGCGAAGCGACTTCGCCTTGCCCACGTAGACGATCTCGCCGTGCGCGTCTCGGAACTGGTACGACCCAGGGGCGTCGGGGATCTCGGAAGGGGCGGGGCGTTGCATCATCCGATCCTCCCCCACCGCGCACCCAACAGGCGGGGGATGTGGACCTGGCCGGCGAGGGTCGGGTCGCGACGGACCTGGCCCGGTCCCGCCCCTCGCTCGATGAGGCGCTCCAACGACCAGCCGGCGTCGGCGGCGACGGTGAGCAGGTGGCCCATCGGGCGGTGGTGGAAGCGGAGGGTCCCCTCCCCCGCCGGTTCGTCGGTGTGCCCGTCGTCGAGGTAGCGGCCCGGTCGCCAGAAGACCTCGCCGTCGGTGGGATCGGTGACCGGGGCGCCGTCGGGCGCCGTGAAGACCGGATGGTTGGCCACCACCGCGAGGTGGCCGCCGGGACGCACCACCCGGGCGAGGGCGCCGAACACGGGAGCCGGGTCGGGGACGTGCTCGAGGACGAGGATGACGAAGGCCCCGTCGACGGTGGCGTCCCCGATGGCCGCCAGGTCGGGCAGGCGGTCGACGACGGCTCGACCGGCCCGCCGGGCGAGGGCGTGGGAGCCGTCGACGCCGACGACGTCGGCACCCCGGTCGGCGACCGCCCGGAGCACCTGACCCTCGCCGCAGCCGACGTCGAGCAGTCGTTGGCCGGGAGTCGGGTCGAGCAGGTCGAGGGCGAGGGGCACGACCTCCTCCGCGTAGGCGGGGTCGCCGACCTCCTCGACCCACCAGTCGGCCATCTCGTCCCAGTCGGTCATGCCCCGAGTATGGCGGTCCGGGGCGGCTGGCCCCGGCCGGCGTCACCGGGTCGGGTGGGAGGGGTGGGTCGGCGTGTCGGGTCGGAGGCCGAGGCGGCCTCGGGTCACGCCGATGAGCGTCGCTGCAACCACCGACCCGACGCCGATGGCGGACCACAGCGGCGCCGAGGTCCCGGCGACTCCCGGGAGGATCGGGAACACGCCCACGGCCGTGTTGAAGGCGGCGTGGAACCCGATGACCAGCGGCAGGCTGGCGGTGTGGTTCCACAGCCACGTGTAGACGACGGACGTCAGCACGATCTGGAGCGCGAACGCGGCAACCGGGGTCGACTGCTGGACCGTCCCCTCGACGATGAACAGGGGCCAGTGCCAGAGGCTCCAGACCGCTCCGATGCCCAGCGACGCCACGACCGGGCTGGTCAGCGACTGGAGGCGGGGCAGGGCCCAGCCCCGCCAACCGAGCTCCTCGCCGAGGGGTCCGCCGAAGAAGACGACGTAGGCGAAGACCGGGACGACGAGGTACCACTGCTCGGGATCCGACCACCCGGTCACCTCGATGCCGACCGCGGCGACCACGCCGATTCCCGCAAGGAGGATCGCCACCGGCCCGAGGAGTGCCACTGCCCACCACCCGAGGCCGAGCCGCCACCGCAGGAGGCCCCGCACCTCGTCCCATGCCCCCGAACGGCCGTGTCGCGCCACGAGCAGTGTGATGGCGGCCAGACCCGGGCCGAACGTGCCTG
>JBFLKR010000012.1:0-7847 GCA_040883295.1 Acidimicrobiia bacterium | reverse complement strand
GTGCTGCTGGACGCCTTGCGCCCGCCCGGCCACGGTTGACCTCGACCATCGCCGCTCGTCGACGGTCCCAGTCCCCAGACGTCGTGCCCGCCGCGACGGCCGGCCTCGGATCAGTCTTCCTCGACGGGAAGCCACGTTTCGTGGACGAAGTGCCAGACGACGCCGTTGGGAGCCTCCTCGGCTGACTCGAAGACGGCGCTCACCAGACGGCCCCGTTCCACCTCACCCTCGTACATCCATTCCTCATAGGTCGCCCAATGGTGGGCGCCGCTCCCTCGCAGCACCACGTTGCGCACCCACAGGTCGGCCTCCCTCCAATCCCCGTACGCGCCGTAGAGACCGCTCCGGTAGTCCTCACCCGTGGTGAACGAGCCGCCCGGGTCGACGATGTAGAACCCGGGTGCCATCGCCTCGGCCATCCGCGCGAACGTCTCCTCGGTGTTCGGCACGTCGCCGCGCAACCAGTCCACGATGAAGGCGTGCATGCCGACGATCTCTTTGCGAAGGACTTCTTCCACGAGCGCCACCTCCATCAGGTCGTCGAAGGGTACGACGTCACCGCGTGCCGAGCACCGGACAGGGATCGGCGCTCCAGGCTGTGCCCGCCCGGGAGGGGTGGCGGGTCTACTGCGCGCCGTCGACGGTCGCCGAGAGCTCCTTGAGAGCGACCTCGAGCTCGCCGAGATGCCCCTCGAACTCGGCGGCCAATCGCCGGACCAGCCGCTCCCCGGTCTTCGTGAGGTGGATGCTGACGCCACGGGCGTCGTTGGCGATCTCGCCATAGCGACGATCGATGAACCCCGCTCCCTGGAGGCGATCGAGCAACTTGGTCACCCCGCCGCTCGACAGACCGGTGAGCTCGGCCACGTCGCCGGGCCGCAGGAGGTCCTCGGACCCGGCCCGGATGAGCACGACGACGCCGGAGTTCGTCAGGACGTCGGGATCTGCCCCGAGGTCCCGGACGGCATCCCGCAGCGCCATCCGCATGAGGAGCGAGTACTCGGCGAGCCGGAGGAGCGCTTCCGTGCGTGTGTCATCGATGGCCATGGGGACGCATGCTAGGCGCTCGCACGCCGGAGCAGGATCTCACCGAGGCAGGTGGCGGTCCCGAACCCGGGCCAGATCCTCCGATCGAGCCATCGACCCGCCCACCGCATCGGCCATCGTCTCGAACAGCCCGTATCCGGACGAGGTCAGGACGACGACCGTCCCGCCGTCGGTCTCGGAGGCGTCCACGTACCCCCGTTCCGAGAGCATGCCGAGGATCTCGGTGGCGTCCACGTCGAGCAGGTCGAGGAACCCGGTGAGTCGGTCGCGGTCGACGGGGCCGGTGGCGGCCAGGAACGTCAGGACGAGCACCACGCCCGCGTGGGCGACGATCGGGTCATCGGTGGCCGCCGCCACCTCCCGGTTGAGGTCCTCGGCAAACCCCACGAACCACTCGAGCGATTCCAGCGCCTCACGATCCATCGCCCCAGAGTACCGACGCCCGAGCCGATGGCCACGCGACGACCCACGCCGCCACGGGTCCGTCGGTAACGTTGCGGCAGGCCAGCCACGGAGTCCAGATGGACATCGGTGTCATCACCGAGATCAAGCCCCACGAAGCCAGGGTCGCCATGAACTCGGGGGCGGTGCGCGAGGCGCGCACCCGCGGGCACCGGGTGTTCGTCCAGGCCGGGGCGGGCGCGGGAGCCGGTATCGGCGACGACCAGTTCGCCGCTGCCGGCGCCACGATCCTGCCGACCGCCGCCGACGTCCTCGACGCCGCCACGCTCCTCGTCCACGTGAAGGAGCCCCAGCCATCGGAGATGGCGATGCTGCGACCCGACCACATCCTCTTCACCTACCTCCATCTCGCCGCCTACCCCGCCGTCGCCGACGGGTTGCTGGCGTCGGGGTGCACGGCCATCGCCTACGAGACGGTGGCACTCCCCGACGGCCGACTGCCCCTCCTGCACCCGATGAGCGTCATTGCCGGACGCCTCTCGGTGCAGGCCGGTGCCCAACTGCTGACCTCCCCGGCGGGCGGCAAGGGGGTGCTCATGGCCGGCTACCCAGGCGTACCCGGCGCCCAGGTCGTGGTGCTCGGCTGCGGGTCGGTGGGAACCGCCGCCATCGAGGTGGCGGTCGGCCTCGGCGCCCAGGTCGTCGCCATCGACCTCGACGACCGAAAGCTCACCGCGATCGAGGACCGCCACCCCGAGGTCGTCACGGTCCACTCCAACCGGGAGGCGATCGAACGGTGGGTGCGGCCGGCCGACCTCGTCGTCGGGGCCGTGTTGGTGGCGGGTGACCGGGCTCCCGTCGTGGTCACGGCCGACGACATCGCCGCCCTGGGACCGGGGTCGGTCGTCGTCGACGTCGCCATCGACCAGGGCGGCTGCATCGAGACCTCCCGGGAGACCACCCACGACGACCCGACCTTCGTCGTCGACGATGTCGTCCACTACGCCGTCGGCAACATGCCCGGGGCAGTACCGGCCACCGCCACCCACGCCCTGTCCAATGCCACGAGCGGGTACGTGCTGGCGCTGGCCGACGGCCTCGTTGCGGCCACCGTCCGCCACCCCGAACTCATCGGCGGCATCGAGGTCGTCGACGGCCGGATCACCAACGAGTCGGTCGCCAAGGCTCTCGGACACCCGGCGATCGAGGTGGCCGCCGTGCTGGCCAACAACTGATGTCGCGCCCGCCCACCCGCCCCAGACGACGCGTCCCCAGGACCACCATCGGGTGGCGGGAGTGGGTGTCGTTCCCCGAACTGGGCGTGGACGCCATCAAGGCGAAGGTCGACACCGGCGCCCGGACGTCGGCCCTCCACGCCCACCGGCTCCGGGTCGTCGAGACCGACGCCGGACCCGTGGCCCGCTTCGAGATCCACCCGATCCAGAAGCGACGAACCCCGTCGATACCCGCCGAACTGCCGATCACGGACTGGCGGAACATCCGATCCTCGAACGGCCTGCACCAGCGCCGACCGGTGGTGGTCACCGAGCTGGTGGCCGGCGACGAGCGCTGGGAGGTGGAGCTGACGCTCACGTCGCGAGACGAGATGGGCTTCCGCCTGCTCCTGGGCCGTACCGCCATCGGCGGGAGGTTCCTCGTCGACGTCTCACGGTCGTACCTGCTGGGACGACCGGACGCCGTTCAGCCCTCGTCGTAGTAACCCTCGAAGATCTTGGCCCGTTGGGGGTGGCGCAGCTTGGCGAGCGCCTTGGTCTCGATCTGGCGGACCCGCTCCCGGGTGATGCCGAACTCGTGGCCGACGGTCTCCAAGGTGGCCGGTGGCGACCCGTCGAGGCCGTAGCGGAGGGCGAGGATGGTCCGCTCGCGCTCGTTGAGCACCTCCATCGCCACCGCCATGTAGTCCTGGAGCAGCCGGAAGGCGGCGGCATCGACGGGGACGACGGCGTCGGTGTCCTCGACGAAGTCGGCCAGCGTCGAGTCACCCTCCTCCCCCAACTCCATCTCGAGGCTGATCGGGTCCTGGGCGATGCGCTGGAGCTCGGCGACCCGTTCGGGTTCCATCTCGAGCTCCTTGGCGATCTCCTCGACGGTGGCATCCCGGCCGAGTTGCTGGACCAGCATGCGTTGGGTGCGCACGAGGGCATTGATGGTCTCCACCATGTGTACCGGTACGCGGATGGTCCTCGATTGGTCGGCGAGTGCCCGGGTCACGCCCTGACGAATCCACCAGGTGGCGTACGTCGAGAACTTGAAACCCTTGCGGTAGTCGAACTTCTCGACCGCCCGGATGAGCCCGAGGTTGCCCTCCTGGACCAGGTCGAGGAGGCTCATCCCACGGCCGACGTACTTCTTGGCGATCGAGACCACGAGTCGGAGGTTGGCCTCCACGAGTCGCTGCTGGGCCTTGGCACCTGCCTTGACCTCCCGGGCGAGTAGCGCCCGTTCGGCGTCGGTGAGGTCCTCGGCCGACGCCAGTCGGTCCTCCGCCCGGGTCTTGGCCTCGACCCGCATGGCCAACTCGACCTCCTGCTGGGCGGTGAGCAGGGGGACCCGGCCGATCTCCTGGAGGTACATCTTGACGGGGTCCGAGAGGGTCCGGGCCTCCTCCTCGGTGAGCACCGGCACCTCGTCGTCGAGGTGGTCCTCCGCGACCCTGACACCGTCGTTGCCGAGGCGCCCCACGACCCGCTCGAACGCCTCCTCTCCGGCGCCGGCCTCCTCGAGGTCCTGTTGGACCTCGGCCATGGTCAGGAAGCCGCGCTGGCGGCCTCGCTTCAGCAGTCGTTCGTAGACGTCGCTCACGATTCCCTCCAGCGGGCACGCTCACGGAGCAGCTCGACGAGGCGCCGACTGAGCGGCTCATAGGCGGCATCGTCGGGTCCGAGCCGGGCGAGCTCCCCCTTCACCTCGTCGACCTCGCGCTCGAGACGGCCCAGCTCGAGCCGCCGGTACACCCCGTCGGGGGACTCCTCGGGGGCGTCGGCGAGCGTGAGCCGTCGCAACCGCTCGGCGAGCGCCGGGTCGGCGGCGGCCACCGCCGACAGGTCGACCGGCCGGTTCGGGGCCGCCAACAGTGACTCGTGCAGGACACGGAAGACCCGGCGGCGCTCCTCGGTCGTGAAGTGGTCCTCGGTGACCGCGAAGCCGCCGAACCGGTTCAGAGCCAGCAGGCGCAAGGCCTCGTTCTCGAGGCGATCCCGGCCGGTGGCGCGGGTGGGAGCGGGATCCGCCGGCGACGCCGGGGAGCCCCCGCGGCGGCCGCCCTCCACCTCGCGACTCACGAGGTCGGGCTCGATGCCGGTCCGCCGGCTGATCTCCCGGGCGTACTCGCGCCGGGCGACCGCGTCGTCGAGGCGGGCGACGAGCGGGGCCACCGCCCGCAGCGCCCGGGTGCGGCCCTCCACCTCGGACAGGTCGTGGTCGGCGAGCACCCGGTCGATCTGGAATGCGAGGAACGGCTCGGATTCATCGATCGCCTTGCGAAGCAGGTCGGCTTCGCCGTCGGCGAGCAGGTCGGCCGGGTCGCGCCCCGCCGGCATCCGGGCGACCCGCAGGTCGATGCCCACGTCGGTGGGGGTCGAGAGCCCGCCCCCCCGCAGGGCGGCGCCCGCGCCGGCCTCGTCTGCGTCGAAGGCCAGCACCACCCGATCGGCGAACCGTCGCAGGAGGTCGAAGTGATCCTCGCCGAGGGCCGTGCCGCAGGTGGCGACGGCGGAGTCGATCCCGGCGAGGTGGCAGGCGATGACGTCGGTGTAGCCCTCGACGACGACCGCCCGGTTCGACCGGGCCATCGGCGACCGCGCCGTGTGCAGGCCGTAGAGCACCTTGGCCTTGTGATAGACGTCGCTCTCGGGGCTGTTCACGTACTTGGGCCCCTCCCCCTCCAGGATCCGTCCCCCGAACCCGACCGGGTCGCCCTTGAGGTCATGGATGGGAAACAGCAGGCGGCCGTGGAACCAGTCCCGCAACCGGCCTCGTTGGGTGCGGGTCGCGACCCCGGCCGAGAGCATGTCGGCCTCGGTGACGCCGTGGTCCTTGAGGTGGTCGATGAGCGTGTGCCAGCCGGGCTCCTCGGGGGCGAAGCCGATGGCGAAGCGGTCCACCACGTCGGCGCCGTACCCCCGGCCCCGGAGGTAGGAGCGGGCGGCTCCGGCGTCGACACCCGTCCGGAGCCGGTCGTGATAGAAGTCGACCGCCATCCCGACGACCTCGACCAGCCGTCGGTGGCGACCGTGCTGGGCGGCCTGGCGGGGGTCCCGCTTCAGGGTGATGCCGGCCCGGCGGGCCAGCTCCTCGACCGCCTCGGCGAAGTCCATCCCCTGGGATTCCATGACGAAGGCGTAGACGTCGCCGCCCTTGCCGCACCCGAAGCAGTGGAACAGCCCCCGGGCGGGATCGAGCGACATCGATGGGGAGCGCTCCTGGTGGAACGGGCAGATCGCCTTGTGAGACCGCCCCGACTTCTTCACGGTGGTCACCGCCTCGACCAGCTCGACCAGGTTGGTGGCGTCCCGCACGCGCTCGATGTCGTCACGGTCGAAGGCCATGGGGCGAGTGTATGCGACGGGCCGAGGGCGCCGACTGGGGGGCGTCGTTCCGCGCGACGGCGGCGCCCCGGAGGGCGCCGCCGTTGTCCCTGGGGCCGGGGGCGGAGAGATCAACCCCCGGACACCTCGATCTTCTCGACGATGTCCTGCCTGACGCCGTCGGGGTCGGGCGTGCCCTTGCCCCGCTCCAGCGCCTCCTCGTTGATGTCGGCCCAGTAGGTCTCAGCCAGCTGCTCGGCCAGGGCCACCCGACCCTCCAGCGCCGCCTCATCGAGCACCTGGAGGTAGTACGGCTCGGCACCCAGCACGAGGGCCCTGGTGTTGATGTCGGCCCAGTAGGTCTCAGCCAGCTGCTCGGCCAGGGCCACCCGGCCCTCCAGCGCCGCCTCATCGAGCACCTGCAGGTAGTAGGGCTCGGTGACGGCGGCGGTGCCGGCGCTGCCGACCTCGAGGGCCTCCGCGCCGATCGTCTCCCAGTAGTACGCCTCGACCCCGGTCGGAGCGGGCTCGGCCCGGAACTCCGGCCAGTTGGCGACCAGCAACGAGCCGGCGCCGACGGCGAAGACGAGGACGATCGCGGTCAGTGCCCAACCCGGGACGTGCAGTCCTCGGTGGCGGGGCGTCGTCGTGACGGTGGTCATGTCGACCTCCCTTCCTGTCCCTCGGTGGCGACTCTCGCCATCCACCGACATCGTCCCGCCGGGGGCTGCCGGGCGTCCGTCCGTGACCTTTCGGTCCCAGAGCGGCCGACAGGTTCCCGAAAGGTGCCCGAGTGACCATGGGAACGGCACCGAAAGGGGGCCGTGTGCAGTTCCGAGTGTTGGGACCCCTCGAGGCCATCAGGGACGGGGAACCCGTGGACCTCGGCTCACCCCGGCAGCGACAGGTGCTGTCGCTGCTGCTGTTGCACGTCGGCGAGGAGGTATCCCTCGAGCACCTCCTCGATGCCCTCTGGGAGGGGGATGCCCGGGAGAACGCGGTCTACATCGCCGTCTCTCGTCTCCGCTCCGCCCTCGGCGACGACGGACCGGCGCTCGTCACGGGCGATCACGGGTACCGGTTGGCGATAGACCCCCAGGCGGTGGACGCCGTCCGGTTCGCCGACCTCGTCCGCCACGCCCGGTCGGTCGTCGAGGACGATCCGGCGGCGGCGCTCGCCGCCCTCACGCATGCGCTCGACCTGTGGCGCGGTCCGGCCTGGTCGGAGCTCCGGTACGTGGACGCGGCCGTCCCAGAGATCGAGCGGATCGACGAGTTGCGGACGTCGGCCACCGAGGACCTCCTCGCGCTCCGCCTGGACGACGGCGACGCCGCCGCGGTCCTCGCCGAGGCGACGGCCCTCCACCGGGAACACCCACTGCGGGAACGCCCGGTGCACCTGATGATGGAGGCCCTCTACCGCACTGGTCGCCAGGCCGAGGCCCTCCGGGTGTTCCGACGCTTCGAGCAGCAACTCGGGGAGGAGTTGGGCGTCGAACCATCACCCGGCCTCCGCCGGCTCGAGGAGCGGATCCTCGTCCACGATCGCTCCGTGCAATCGCCGGGCGGTGTGGAGGGCGCCAACCCATACCAAGGCCTGCGGGCCTTTCGGGAACCGGATGCCCATCGCTTCTTCGGTCGTTCGCGGCTCGTCGAGTCGGTACTCGAGGCGATCGACGCCGGCGAGACCATCGTCACCCTGGTGGGCGCCTCCGGGTCGGGGAAGTCGAGCGTGGTCCGCGCCGGCGTGGTCCCTGCCCTCCGCGGCGGCGCCCTCCCCGGGTCGGCCGATTGGGTGGTGGCGACGATGGTGCCCGGCTACCGCCCCTTCGTGGAACTCGAGGCCGCCCT
>JBFLKR010000090.1:0-4020 GCA_040883295.1 Acidimicrobiia bacterium | reverse complement strand
CCCGAGGCGTGGTGGTACCAGCGCCTACTGGATCAGGTTGATGATGTTGAACCTCGGCAGGTAGAGCGAGATCCGCATGCCACCGACGACGCCACCGAGGACGACGATGAGCAACGGCTCGATCAGGCTCGTGAGGCCATCGACCATCGTCTCGACCTCGTCCTCGTAGAAATCGCCGATCTTCTGGAGCATCTGGTCGAGGGCGCCGGTCTCCTCACCGACGGCGATCATCTGCACCACCATCGGCGGGAACACCTTGCGATCGGCCATCGGCTTTGCGATGGACTCACCCTCCGAAACGGAGGCCCGCGAAGCCATCACCGCGTCGGCCACGACCGCGTTGCCGGACGTGTCGGCCACGATCTCCATGGCCTGGAGGATCGGCACCCCGGTGCGGATCAGTGACGACATCGTGTGGCTGAACCGGGCCAGCGACGTCTTGTGGACGAGCTTGCCGAAGATCGGCATTCGCAACTTGATGCTGTCCCAGGCCATCCGACCGGCGTCGGTGGCGACCCAGCGTTTGAAGACGAACCAACCGGCCACACCGAGGGCGAGCACCAGCCACCACCACGACTGCACGACCGCCGAGATGGCGAGCAGGATCCGGGTGGGCACCGGCAACTCGCCGCCGAGGTCGGCGTAGAGGTCCTCGAACATCGGGACCACGAACAGCAGCATCGCCCCGACGATGAGCACCACGAGCACCGCCACGGCTGCCGGGTACATCATCGCCGAGCGGATCTTGTTTTTCAGGGCGACCTGTGCTTCGAGCGTGTCGGCCAGGCGCAACAGCGAGTCGTCGAGGAGACCACCGGTCTCGCCGGCCTTCACCATGGAGACGTACAGCTGGGTGAACACCTTGGGGTGCTTCTCGAGCGCCTGTGAAAGGCTCTCGCCCTTCTCGACGTCGTTCTTCACGTCGAGGATCACCTCGGCGAGCGTCGTGTTCTCCGTCTGCTCGGCGAGGATCGCCAACGAGCGGAGCAGCGACAGGCCCGAGGAGATCATGGTGGCGAACTGGCGACTGAAGACCGCCACCTCCTTGGCCGACACCCGATCGGTGATGCCGGGGATCCGCACCTCGGCGCTCATCCCCTTGGCCTCGGTCTCCTCCAGGGTGACGGGCTTGAGACCCTTCGACTGGAGCTCCCGGACGGCGGCATCGGAGCTGGCGGCGGAGAGCTTCCCCTGCTTCAGCTTGCCCTTCTCGTCCTGGGCCTTGTAGGCGTACGTGGTCGGCATGGCTGGTACCTCCTAGGCCACGCGCCCGAGCAGGCGACGCAGGTCCTCGATGTTCGTGCACCGCTCGACCGCCACCTCGTAGTCGATGGCGTTGGCCCGCACGAGGCGGGCGAGCGATTGGTCCATGGTCTGCATGCCGTGCTTGCCGCCGGCCTGCATGGCGGTGGTGATCTGGTGGATCTTCGCCTCGCGGATGAGGTTGCGGATGGCCGGCGTGGCGACCATCACCTCGGCGGCCACCGTCCGGCCGCGCCCGTCGCGGGTCGGGAGCAGCTGCTGGGTGACGATGGCCTGGATCGTGGCGGCCAGCTGCACCCGGACCTGCTCCTGTTGGTGGCTCGGGAAGACGTCGATGATCCGGTCGATCGACTGCGGGGCGTCCTGGGTGTGGAGCGTGGCGAAGACCAGGTGGCCCGTCTCGGCCGCGGTCAGCGCCGTCTGGATGGTGACGAGGTCGCGCATCTCGCCGACGAGGATCACGTCGGGGTCCTGGCGGAGGGCATGCTTGAGGGCGTTGCCGAAGTCCATCGTGTCGGCGCCGACCTCGCGCTGGTTGACGAGGGCCTTCTTGTGCTGGTGCACGAACTCGATGGGGTCCTCGATGGTGAGGATGTGGCACGACCGCTTCTGGTTGATCTGGTCGATGATCGAGGCGAGCGTGGTCGACTTGCCGGACCCCGTGGGCCCGGTGACGAGGACCAGGCCCCGCGGCCATTCCGAGAAGTTGTCGACCGCCTTGGGGAGACCGAGTTGCTCGAGCGGCACCACCACTTCGGGGATGGCCCGGAAGACCGCCCCGACGGCGTCGCGCTGGAAGAAGACGTTCATCCGGAAGCGGGCGTGGCCGGGGACCGGGTGGGAGGCGTCGAGCTCGAGCGTGTTCTCGAGCGTCTCGCGCTGCTTCTCGGTGAGGATCGAGTAGATCATCGCCCGCAGCTCGGCCGGCGTCATGACGTCGTAGTCGTCGAGCGGCACGAGGGACCCGTGGATGCGGACGATCGGCTTCGAACCGGCCGTGAGGTGGAGATCGGAGCCCGCCCGTTCCAGCAGTTCGAGCAGCAGGGTGTTGGGGTGGACCCGGGGGATCTCGTCCTGGCGGGCCCGGGCGATGCGCTCGGCGTCGCTGCCGACGCCCGGAGGCAGGTCGGCACCGAAGATGCCGTCGATTGCCTTCTCGATCGACCGCTTCGAGGAGACGGCCACCCGGATGGTGACGCCGGCCCGGGCCTCGAGCCGTTCGATGGTCGACTGGTCGTAGGGATCGGCCACCGCCACCTTGAGCTCGTTGCCCACCATCTCGATGGGGACGGCGGTGAGCAGGCGGCAGGTGTCCGCGTCGAGGCGGTGGACGATGTCGGGGGCGAAGATGATGCCTTCGAGGTCGACGTACTCGAGCCCGACGCGCTCGGCGAAGACCCGCACGAGGTCTTCCTCGAGGACGAGGCCCTCGTCGACGACGAGCACGTCGAAGGGCTGGCCGGTCTCCTCCTCGACGGCGAGGAGGCGTTCGAGTTCGTCGCGGGCGAGCAGTCGTCGATCGACCAACAGCTCGCCCAGGGTGCGTGAATGGCTCATCGTCCGGTCATCTCCTTCGTGTCCCTGTGTCGGCCGTTCGGCGGTCGGGCTTGAGCGATGCGATCACACCGTCACCCGGAGGACTTCCTCGAGGCTGGTCTGGCCGGCGGCCGCCTTGCGGAGACCGTCCAACCGCAGTGAGACCATCCCCTGGTCGGTGGCGACCCGGGTGAGCGCCTCGGTGGTGGCGTGCTCCACCACCATCCGTTCGATCTCCTCGCCGAGCACCATGAGTTCGTGGACGGCGAGCCGTCCGCGGTAGCCGGTGCCGGCGCAGGCGCTGCAGCCCTTCGGCTGGAACAGCGTGGCGGTGCCGTCGGGGTCGACGAAGGCCGGGTCCCACCCGACGCGCTCGAGGACCTCTCGCGGCGCATCGTGCGGCTCCTTGCACTTCTCGCAGAGCCGGCGGGCGAGTCGCTGGGCGAGCACTGCGTCGACGGCCGAGCCGACGAGGAAGGGCTCGACGCCCATCTCGATGAGGCGGCTGACGGCGGCGGGCGCGGTGTTGGTGTGGAGGGTCGAGAGCACGAGGTGGCCGGTGAGCGCCGACTCGATGGCGATGTTGGCCGTCTCGAGGTCGCGGATCTCGCCGATGAGCATGATGTCGGGGTCCTGGCGGAGGAACGAGCGCAGGGCGTTGGCGAAGGTGAGGCCCGCCTTCTTGTTCACCTGGACCTGGTTGACGCCGGCCAGCCGGTACTCCACCGGATCCTCGACCGTGATGATGTTGCGGCCGGCGTCGTTGAGGACGTTGAGTGTGGCGTAGAGGGTCGTCGACTTCCCCGAGCCGGTGGGCCCGCAGACGAGGATGGTCCCGTACGGCTTGGTGAACGACTCCTCGTACCGGGCGAGGTTGCCGGGGTGGAAGCCGAGTTCGGCGAGGTCCAGCATGGCCGTTCGGTTGTCGAGGATCCGCATGACCACCTTCTCGCCGTAGATCGTCGGCAGGGTGGACACCCGGAGGTCGAGGTTGCCGGTGGGCGTGCGCACCGAGATCCGGCCGTCCTGGGGGCGGCGCCGCTCGGCGATGTCGATGTCGGCCATGATCTTGAGTCGCGACACGACGCCGGCCAACAGCTTGCGGCTCGTCCGCATGACCTCATGGAGGACGCCGTCGATCCGGTAACGGACCCGGACGTCGTGGTCGCCGGGCTCCACGTGGATGTCAGACGCGCCGTCGGCGGCTGCCTTGAGGATGAT
>JBFLKR010000089.1:0-10202 GCA_040883295.1 Acidimicrobiia bacterium | reverse complement strand
GTCCCGGCCCCGGCCGGGACCGGTGTTGTTGCCCCCCTGAGGCGCAGCCTCAGAGGGCGTACCGCTCGTGCCAGGTCGCCAGCTTGCGAAGGGCCAGGACGTAGGCAGCCGTGCGGAGGTCGTCGATGCGGGCGTCGGCGTCGCGGGTCTCGGCGATCCGGCGATAGGCGCTCGTCATGGTGTCGTGGAGACCCGAGCGCACCATCGAGAGCTCGTCGACCTCGGTCATGGCGGTCGGGTCGATGCCGGCAGCGAGTGCGGCCTCCTCGGCCCGCTGGTGGAGGAGGCGGCGCTCCATGCGCCCGTAGGTCATGTGGGACAGGTTCTGGGTCCACTCGAAGTAGGACACGGTGACCCCGCCGGCGTTGAGGTAGAAGTCGGGGATCACACCGATCCCCCGCTCGCGCAGGATGGCGTCGGCGTCGGCGGTGACGGGCCCGTTGGCGGCCTCCGCCACCATCCTCGCCCCGATCCGAGGCGCGTTCTCGGCCGTGATCTGGCCCTCGAGGGCGGCGGGGAGCAGGATGTCGCAGTCGAGCTCGAGCACCGAGGCGCCGTCGCCGACCTGGGTGGCACCGGGGAACCCCGACACTCCTCCGGTCGTGGCCAGGTGCTCGGCGACGGCTTCGACGTCGAGGCCGTGGTCGGAGACGATCGCCCCATCGCGCTCGATGACGGCCACCACCCGCGCCCCGTCCTCGCGGGTGAGGAACTTGGTGGCGTGGTAGCCGACGTTGCCGAGACCCTGGACGACGATCGTCTTGCCGTCGAGACCGGGGGTGAGGCCACCGAACCGCACCGCCTCGTCGGGGGAGGCGAGGGCCGCCTGCAGCCCGTACTGCACGCCCCGGCCGGTCGCCTCGACCCGTCCGGCGATGCCCTTCATGTCGAGCGGCTTGCCGGTGACACAGGCCTCGGCGTCGAGCTCCCCGGGGTTGAGCGCCCGGTAGGTGGTGGCGATCCAGGCCATCTCCCGCTCCCCCGTCCCCAGGTCGGGACCCGGCACGTTCAACGAGGGTGACAGGAACCCTCGGCGGGCGAGCGCGGCGGCGAAGCGTCGGGTGATCGTCTCGAGCTCGGCCTCGTCGTAGGCCCGCGGGTCGATCCGCAGGCCCCCCTTGGAGCCGCCGAAGGGGAGGTCGGCGACGGCGCACTTGTAGGTCATGAGTGCGGCGAGGGCCTCCACCTCGTCCTGGTCGACGGCCAGCGAGTACCGGATGCCCCCCTTGGCCGGTAGGCGCCACTCCGAGTGGACCGCCCGCCAGCCGTAGAAGACCTCGTACCGGCCCCGGATCCGCACCGGGAACCGCACCTCGAGCACCGAATCGGCGGCCCGAATCTCCTCGGCGAGCCCCGGCGGGAGGTCGAGCAGCCTGAGGGCCCGGTCGACCATCCGGTTGACGTCTCGCAGGAATCCGGCCATCGCTTCCCCCTTCCGGGTCGGGGCCGATGAGGCTAGGCCTCGGCGGCTCGGGGCAGGAGTCCGGCGGCCCGTACCATGGTCGCCATGGAGCAGCGACTCGATCCGGCAATCCGATGGGTGTGGGTGGCCGGCGGCCTGGCGAGCGCGGTGCCCCCGCTCATCGCCACCGCCGTGCTCGCCATCGGGGGCTGGTTGCCGGCCTGGGTGACCGGGATCGCAGCCGCCGTGACGATGCTCGTCGCAGTCTCGGGCGTCGCGCTGCCGTTCCTCCGCTACCGCAACTGGTCGTACCTGCTGCGGCCCGACGACCTCGTCATCCGCCACGGCGTCCTCACGAAACTGGAGCGTTGGATCCCCCGCACCCGAGTCCAGTACGTCGACGTCGTCGGCGGGCCGATCGAGCGGTCGCTCGGGTTGCGCACCCTCGTCGTGTACACCGCCGGCAGCGGACTGCTGGCGGTCTCGGTGCCGGGGCTGCCGGCCGCCGACGCCGAGGCGCTGCGGCGCGAGTTGCTCGCCTGGTCGACGGGAACGGGGCCGACATCGCCGGAACCGACGCAGTCGATGGCGCCGACCGAACCGATGGAGGCCACGGAGTCGATGGCGCCGGAGCCGCCGACGGAGGACGTCGGGTGACCGCCCGATCCGGCCTGCCGGGGCCCGACGAACCGGGCCGCCTCCACCCTCTGAGCCTCGTTGCCGGCCCATTCCGGATCCTCGGCGGCTGGGCGCTGCCGTTGCTGGTCGCCCTCGTTCTCGGACTCCGCTCCGACGGCTTCGGCGGCTTCGAGCTCGTGCTCCTGGCGCTCGTCTTCGCCGTCGGGCGCCAGGTCATCGAATACCTGCGGCTGCGGTGGTGGGTGACCGACGAGGGCGTCGAGCTCCGCACGGGCTTCCTGCAGGTCGAGCAGCGGTCACTGCCCTTCGACCGGATCCAGAACGTCGACGTCAACGAGCCGATCGTCGCCCGTCTCGTCGGGCTTGCCGAGGTCCGCATCGAATCGGCCGCCTCGGGTTCGACCGACATCGCGTTGCGGTACGTGCCGGTGGCCGACGCACTCACCATCCGCGACGAGCTGGTCGGCCACGCCCCGTCGACCGGCGACGCCCTCGACGAGGACCGCGAACCCGCCCGGGCCCTCGTCGAGGTGCCCCTGTCGGAGTTGCTGGTGGCCGGCGCCACCTCCAACCGCATCGGGGCGCTGGCGGCGGGGGTGGCGGCCGTGGTCGGCGTGCTCTTCCAGGCCGGCGTCGACCCGGGCGACCTCCTCGACGAGGCGGCCGGCCTCGTCCCGATCGGCCTCACGATCGGCATCGTGTTCGTGATCGGCGCCATCGTCGTCGGCTGGATCGTCTCGATCGCCGAGTCGGTGCTCCGCTACGCCGATTTCACCCTCACCCTCGAGGGCGACGAGGCACGCCGGGTGCATGGGCTGCTGTCGCGCTCGTCGGGGCGGATCCCCCTCCCCCGGGTGCAGACGGTGCGGGTGGAACAGGCCCTCCTCCGACGCTGGCTGGGGCGGGCGACGATCCTCGCCGACACGGCGGGGTCGTTGGCCTCGGGGACCGAGTCGGGCACCGGGGTGGTGGCACCGATCGTCGGCGTCGAGCGGGTACCCGAGCTCGCCTCGACGATGCTGCGGCGACCGGGCACCGACGCCGAGCACCTCCAGCCGGTCAGTCGCCTGGCGATCCGTCGGGGCTTCGTGCGGGGGATCATCCCTGTCGTCGTGGTGCTGGCGGTCCCGGCGATCCTGCTCTCGCCGTGGTGGGCAACTGCGCTGGTCGTCGTCGCCCCGCTGGTCTGGGTGTGGGCACGGGCTCGGTGGCGGGCGATCGGCCACCGTCTCGACCGGGACCTGCTCGTGGTCCGGTCCGGGGTCCTCACCCGGCGCATCTGGTTCATTCCGACCGACAAGGTGCAGTCGGTGGCGGTCGTCCGCACCGTGTTCCAACGCCGACTCGGGCTGGGCTCGTTGCGCATCGACTCCGCCGCCACCGCCGACGGGGTGATCACGGTCATCGACCTCGAACATGACACGGCCCGACGCCTCGCCGAGGCCCTGGCCGACCGGTCGTCGGCGACGGCGTTCGCCCCCGACGGGGTCTAGACGCAGCCGACCCCCGGCCGGGGCCGGGGGTCGGTACGAATCGGTGGGTGGGAGAGGTCAGCCGACGGCACCGGCTTCGGCCATGTTGAGCTCGATGAGGCGGTTCATCTCGACCGCGTACTCCATCGGGAGCTCCTTCATGATCGGCTCGACGAAACCGGCCACCACCATCGAGGTGGCCTGGTCCTCGGTGAGGCCCCGACTCTGCAGGTAGAAGAGCTGGTCCTCGCCCACCTTGGAGACGGTGGCCTCGTGGCCGATCTCGGCGTCGTTCTCCTCGATCTCCATGTACGGGTAGGTGTCGGAGCGGGAGTTCTCGTCGAGGATGAGGGCGTCACAGCGCACGAAGCTCTTGACCCCCTCGGCGCCGGGCTCGACCCGGACGAGGCCGCGATAGCCGGCCCGCCCACCGTCCTTCGAGATCGACTTCGAGACGATCGTCGAGGTGGTGTTCGAGGCGGCATGGACCATCTTGGCGCCGGCGTCCTGGTGCTGGCCCTCGCCGGCGAAGGCGATCGAGAGCACCTCGCCATGGGCGCCGGGCTCCATCATCCAGACGGCCGGGTATTTCATGGTCAGCTTGGAACCGAGGTTGCCGTCGATCCACTCCATGGTGGCGTCCTCGTAGGCGGCGGCCCGCTTCGTGACGAGGTTGTAGACGTTGTTCGACCAGTTCTGGATCGTGGTGTACCGGCACCGGCCACCCTTCTTCACGACGATCTCGACCACCGCCGAGTGCAGCGAGTCGGAGGTCCAGATCGGCGCCGAGCAACCCTCCACGTAGTGGCAGTAGGCGCCCTCGTCCACGATGATCAGCGTGCGCTCGAACTGGCCCATGTTCTCGGAGTTGATCCGGAAGTAGGCCTGCAGCGGCTGGTCGACGTGGACACCCGGCGGCACGTAGATGAAGGACCCGCCCGACCACACGGCCGAGTTGAGGGCGGCGAACTTGTTGTCGTTCGGGGGGATGATCGTCCCGAAGTACTCCTGGACGAGCTCGGGGTACTCGCGGACGGCGGTGTCCATGTCACAGAACAGGACACCGAGCTCCTCGAGGTCCTCCCGGTTGCGGTGGTAGACGACCTCGGACTCGTACTGCGCGGTGACGCCGGCGAGGTACTTGCGCTCGGCCTCGGGGATACCGAGCTTCTCGTAGGTGTCCTTGATGGACTCGGGGACCATGTCCCAATCCTTCGACTGGCCCTCGGTCGGCTTGACGTAGTAGTAGATGTCGTCGAAGTCGATCTCGTCGAGCGCGCCGCCCCCACCCCAGGTCGGGATGGGCTTGGCGAGGAAGCGCTTGTAGGCCTTGAGCCGGAACTGGAGCATCCAGTCGGGCTCGCCCTTCATCGTCGACATCGTGCGGATGATGTCCTCGTCCAGGCCCTTGCGGGGCTTGAAGACGTAGTCGGCCTCGGAGTCGTGCCAACCGAGTTGGTAGGCACCGAGATCGATGTCGACCGTGGTCATGTTCGTCACCTCACCGATTTATCACTAGCTGCGTAGTGCAAATATACCGCGTCACCCGGGGTACGGGTCAAGCGTTCGGGGCGGATGGGAGGGCGACGGGTGTCCCCTCGGCGTCGACCGCCTCCGACGGCACCTCCTCGGCGGGCCGCTCGAGCGGCTCCCCGGGCCGCAGCACCCAGAAACGGCGCAGGCTGCGGTCCCACTCGGCGAGGAGCGCTTGGGCGACGGCCGAGCCGGTGGCGCGTGCGTGCTCGGCGAGGAGCGCCTTGCACTCGATCTCCTCGGCCTCCCCGAGCCGCCGCATCGACGGCGCCGAGTCGGCGAGTCGGGAGTTCAGTCGGCCGTCGGGATCGAAGACGTAGGCGGCGCCGCCGGTCATCCCGGCCCCGAAGTTGCGGCCGACCGACCCGAGCACCACCACGGTCCCCCCGGTCATGTACTCGCACCCATGGTCGGAGCAGCCTTCGACGACGGCGACGGCCCCGGAGTTGCGGACCGCGAAGCGCTGGCCGACCGTGCCGGCGGCGAACACCTGCCCACCGGTGGCCCCGTAGAGCACGGCGTTGCCGGCGGCGTGGGCGTGGCCGCCGCCCCGCACCGACGGGCGGACGACGATCCGGCCGCCGCCCATGCCCTTGCCGACGTAGTCGTTGGCGGTCCCGTCCACCAGCAGGTCGACCCCGGGGGCGTTCCAGGCCCCCAGCGACTGGCCGGCGACCCCGGCGAGGTGGACGGTCACCGAGCCGGCCGGCAGGCCCCGGTCGCCGTGCGCGGCGGCGATCGCCCCCGACAGGGTGGCGCCGACCGTGCGGTCCTCGTTGGTGATGGGGTACGACACCGCCACCGGCGTGCCGTCCTCGATGGCGGGGCGGGCGTCGGCGACGAGCCGGTCGCCGAGCTCGGAGCGCTCCATCTTCAGGTAGCCGGGATGGCGCCGGCGGCCCTCGGCCCGAACCAGGAGGGGGGTCAGCTGGCCGGCGATGGGATGGGCGGGGTCGACCGGGACCAGGAAGTCGGCCCGGCCGATGACCTCGTCGAGCGACCGGGCACCGAGCGCGGCGAGGTGGTGGCGCACCTCCTCGGCGACCAGCCGGAAGAGGACCACGACCTGCTCGGCGGCGCCGGTGAACTTGGCACGGAGGTCCTCCCGCTGGGTGGCGATCCCGACGGGGCAGGTGTTCTCGTGGCACTGTCGGACCATCTTGCAGCCGAGCGCGAGCAGCGGCAGCGTCCCGAAACCGAAGCGCTCGGCGCCGAGGAGGGCGGCCACGACGACGTCCCGGCCGGTGCGCATGCCTCCGTCGGCCTCGAGCGCCACCCGGGACCGGAGCCCGTTCAGGAGCAGGATCTGGTGGGCCTCGGCGAGGCCGATCTCCCACGGCGACCCGGCGTGCTTGATCGACACGAGCGGCGACGCCCCGGTACCGCCGTCCATGCCGGAGATCGTGATGACGTCGGCGGCGGCCTTCGCCACGCCGACGGCCACGGTGCCCACTCCCGGCTCCGACACGAGCTTCACGTTGACCCTGGCGGTCGGCTTGAACGCCTTCAGGTCGTAGATGAGCTGGGCGAGGTCCTCGATCGAGTAGATGTCGTGGTGCGGCGGCGGGGAGATGAGTGTCGTGCCGGGCCGGGTGTGGCGCAGGCGGGCGATCTCGGTGCTCACCTTGTGACCCGGCAGCTGGCCGCCCTCCCCCGGCTTCGAGCCCTGGGCCATCTTGATCTGGAGCTCGTCGGCGGAGGCGAGGTAGCCGGGCGTCACGCCGAAGCGGCCGGACGCCACCTGCTTGATGGCAGAGTTGCGCACGGTCCCGAAGCGGGACTCGTCCTCACCGCCCTCGCCCGAGTTGGAGAGGCCACCGATGTGGTTCATGGCCTCGGCCAACGACTCGTGCGCCTCCTTCGACAGCGCCCCCATCGACATGGCGGCGGAGGTGAACCGTCGCATGATGGACTCGGCCGGCTCCACGGCCTCGAGGGCCACCGGTTCGCGGTCGACGAAGCGGAGGAGGTCCCGCAGCTGGGCAGGAGGCCGGTCGTCGATCTCGGTGCGGTACGCCTCCCAGTCGGCGGGGTCACCGGAGCGGACCGCCTTCTGCAGCTTGAGGACCACCTTGGGGCTCGTGACGTGGGTCTCGCCGCCCCGGCGGTACTTGTAGAAGCCGCCCGGATCCTCCTCGCCCTCGGTGAAGGCGGCGTGCAGTTCCAGGGTGTGGGCGGCGATCCGGTCGAGGCCGACGCCGCCGATGCGCCGCTCGGCGAAGCCGAACCCCATGCCGATGACCTCGTCGTCGAGGCCGATGGCCTCGAACAGCGAGGAGCCCCGGTAGGCCTTGACGGTGCAGATGCCCATCTTGGACATGATCTTGAGGAGGCCGGCCTGGAGGGCCGACCGGTAGTTCTCCTGGGCAACGACGGGGTCGACCGAGACCTGGCCGTCGAGGGCGAGGCGGCGCACCTCCTCGATGGCGAGGTACGGGTTGACCGCCGACGCCCCGAAGCCGACGAGGGTGGCGAGGTCGTGGGAGTCGCGGGGCTCACCCGACACCACCACCACCGACACGTCGTTGCGGAGCCCCTCGTCGACGAGGTGGCGGTTGACCGAGGCGAGGGCGAGCAGGATCGGCACCGGGGCGCGGTCGGCGTCGACGGCCTCGTCCGTGATGACGAGGATGCTCACACCGCTCCGAACCACCTCGGCACCCTCGGACTTCAGCTCGGCGATCCGACGGCGGAGACCGTCGACGGCCTCGGCGGCAGGGAAGGTGGCGTCGAGGCGGTGGGATCGGAACCGCGGGTCGTCGGTCGACTCGATCGCCACCAGCTCGTTCATCGAGAGGATCGGCGAGGCGATCTCGATCTTGTCCGCTTGCTGCTCGGTCTCCTCGAGCAGCGACCCGTTGGCACCGAGGTAGGTGCGCAGCGACATGACCAACTTCTCACGGATCGGGTCCATCGGCGGGTTGGTGACCTGGGCGAACAGCTGGTGGAAGTAGTGGCTGAGGCGTCGGGGCCGTTCGGACATGGCCGCCAACGGGGTGTCGGTGCCCATCGAGCCCACGGGGGTGTGGCCCTCGGCCATCTCGGTGAGGATCAGGCGCCGCTCCTCGGCGGTGTAGTTGAACACCCGGGAGAGGCGGATGGGGTCGAAGCGGTCGTCGTCCTCGTCCACGAACGGGGTCTGCACGTAGAGCGTCTCCTTGCGGATCCACTCGCCGTAGGGCGCCATGGCGGCCAGCCGCGGCAACAGGTCGCCGGAGAACTCGACCTCCCCGGTGCGCCCGTCGAAGCGCATCGTCTCCCCCGGCCCGAGCTGGCCGGTGGCGGTGGCGTCGGCCTCGACCGTCGGGCAGATCCCCGCCTCCGAGGCGACCAGCACGTGGTCGTCGGTGAGCGTCCAGCGGGCGGGCCGGAGGCCGTTGCGGTCGAGGCCGGCGAGGAGGTTGATGCCGTCGGTGGCGCAGACGGCGGCGGGGCCGTCCCACGGTTCGGTCAGGAACGCGTGGTACTCGTAGAAGGAGCGCAGCTCGGGGTCGAGGTCGGCGACGTTCTCCCACGCCGCCGGCATGAGCATCTCCTTGGTGTGCTCGAGCGAGCGGCCGCCCAGCATGAGGAGCTCGTAGGCGTTGTCGAGGCTGCCGGAGTCCGACTGGGCGGCCTGCAGGAACGGGACCAGGTCCGGGGAGCGATCCCCGAAGGCCGGCGAGGTGGGATTGACCTCCCGGGTGCGCATCCAGGCCCGGTTGGAGCGGACGGTGTTGATCTCGCCGTTGTGGGCGAGCACCCGGAACGGCTGGGCGATGGCCCACGCCGGGACGGTGTTGGTGCTGTAGCGCTGGTGGAAGATCGCATAGGAGGTCTCGAACGCCGGGTCGTTCAGGTCCCAGTAGAAGCGGTCGGCGGCGGCCGCCGTGAAGAGGCCCTTGTAGACGACCGTCCGGGTCGATGCCGAGGGGATGGCGAAGTCGTCGAGGCCGGCCGCCTCCCCGGCTCGCTCCATCGCCCGGCGGGCCAGGTACAGGAGTCGCTCTCCCTCGTCGGGCGAGAGGCCCGGGGGCAGGGCGAGGATCGCCTGCTCGATGACGGGCATGGTCGCCCGGGCCCGGTCACCCAGCACCTTCGGGTTGGTGGGGACCGACCGCCAGGTGAGCAGGTCGATGTCCTCGGCCGCGCAGGCGTCGGCGACGAGCCGGCGACCCGCCTCGGGGTCGGCGGGCGGCAGGAAGGCCATGAGCAGGCCCAGGCGGTGGGGCTCGGGGGCGTCGACGCCCACCCGTTGGAGCTCGCGCCGGACCAGGCGGCGGGGGATCTCGGTGAGGAGGCCGGCGCCGTCACCGGTCCCGTCGGCGGCCTTGGCGCCTCGGTGGTCGAGCCGGGCGAGGCACTCCACGGCGAGGCGCAGCAGACCGTGGCTCGGGCGGCGCTCCCGACCGGCGATGAAGCCCACCCCGCAGGCGTCCCGGTCGTGCGCCGGGTCGTAGAGCGGTGCGATGGACTGCGTCACCGAGGTGCTCCTTCCGTGGGGTGGGGGCACCGGGGAGGCGCCGCCGGGGAGGCGCCACTATAGGGTCGGGACCATCCGGTCACTCTCGGGACGGCTCGCCCGGAGGAGCACCCGCCCCATCGTTCTTGTCGGGCCCTCCCTTCCCATGGAAGGCCCGACCCGACAAGAACGAGTGGTCAGAGCTCGGCGGCGTCGTCCAGACGGGCGACCTCGGCGGCGAGGTCCGGGTGGTCGAGGGGCAGGACGACCTGCTCGGGGGCCGCTTCGGGTGGCTGCCAGTCGGCGTGGGCGGGGTCGAGGACCCAGATCGCCCGGGTCACCCCGCAGGCGGCGATGGCATCGCACCAACCCTTGAGCACCGCCACGTCGGTGCGGGCGAAGGCCCGCTCCCGATCGTCACAGGCGGCGGTCGTCACCAAGACGGCGGTGAAGCACCGGGTGGCCGCTCCCTCCACGTGGGACGAATCGGACACGTCCCCCTCGGCGACGTGGATACCGGGCCGCTCCCGGAGCTCGGCGGCGACGTCCTCGGCGCTCACGAAGACCCGCAGCTGCGGCTCCTTCGCCGACAGCGCCTCGACGATCTCCTCACCTCGGGGCGTGTCGGCCCCCACGACGAGCACGGACATGGGCCGGACAGTACCGACTGCTGAGTACTCGAGTACTGGGGTACGGGGAGTGGCGGGGCCGCCGG
>JBFLKR010000088.1:0-18193 GCA_040883295.1 Acidimicrobiia bacterium | reverse complement strand
TGACGATCTCAACCCTGGGTTGTGGGCGTCGGATTCCGACGCTCACACGCCACGGTTGGCGGACGAGCGACGCTCACAACCCTGGGTTGGCCTCAGGCCAGGGCGATCGCCAGCACCTCGTCGATCGTCGATGGGGTGTGGAAGGTCATCGCCTCCCGAACGCCCTCGGGGACGTCGTCGAGGTCGTCGGCGTTCGCCGCCGGC
The DNA here is from genome assembly GCA_040883295.1 of Acidimicrobiia bacterium. Lineage (GTDB taxonomy): Bacteria > Actinomycetota > Acidimicrobiia > Spongiisociales > JAENVV01 > JAHEFX01. Next base: position 17,989 of record JBFLKR010000088.1, on the reverse strand, counting down.
ACGATCACCTCGGTGAGGCCCGCCCGATGGGCCGCCAGCACCTTCTGCTTCACCCCGCCGATCGGTAGCACCCGGCCCTGGAGGCTGACCTCGCCGGTCATCGCCACCTCGGGTCGCATCGTGCGGCCCGTGAGCAGCCCGACGAGGGCGGTGGTCACCGTCACGCCGGCCGAGGGGCCGTCCTTGGGGATGGCGCCGGCCGGGAAGTGGACGTGGAACCGGCGACCGAGCCGCTCGGGCTCGATGCCGAGTTCGTCGGCGTGGCTGCGCACCCACGACAGGGCCACGCTCGCCGACTCCTGCATGACGTCGCCGAGCTGGCCGGTCAGGGTGAGGCCGGGCTCGCCGTCCATCGTCCCGGTCTCGACGAAGAGCACGTCGCCGCCGGTGCCGGTCACGGCGAGGCCGGTGGCGACGCCGGGCACGGCGGTGCGGCCCTCGAGCTCCTCGCGGTCCTTGCGGGCGGGGCCGAGCATCGGGCGCAGGTCGTCGACCGAGATGGTGATCGGCGGCGTCTCCCCCGACGCGATCCGGGTGGCCGCCTTGCGGGCGAGGGTGCCGAGGCGGCGCTCGAGGGTGCGGACGCCCGCCTCGCGGGTCCAGCGCTCGACGACCTCGGCGAGGACGTCGTCACCGAGGTCGAGCTCGCCGGGCTCGAGACCGGCGCGGCGCACCTGGCGGGGCAGGAGGTGGTCGCGGGCGATCGTCAGCTTCTCGTCGGGGACGTACCCGTCGATCGTGATGACCTCGGTCCGGTCGAGGAGCGGCCCCGGGATGGTCTCGAGGACGTTGGCCGTGGCGATGAACAGGACGTCCGAGAGGTCGAGGTCGACCTCGAGGTAGTGGTCGCGGAACGTGTGGTTCTGGGCGGGGTCGAGCACCTCGAGCAGTGCCGAGGAGGGGTCGCCCCGCCAGTCGGCGCCGACCTTGTCGAGTTCGTCGAGGAGGATCACCGGGTTCATCGACCCGGCGTCGATCATGGCCCGCACGAACCGGCCCGGGCGGGCGCCGACGTAGGTGCGGCGGTGCCCGCGGATCTCGGCCTCGTCGCGCACACCCCCCAGCGAGATCCGGGTGAAGCGACGTCCGAGGGCGCGGGCGACCGACTCGCCGAGCGACGTCTTGCCGACCCCCGGGGGACCGGCGAGGAGCAGGATCGCCCCGCCCCGGCGGTCCTCGTCGTCGTCGATGCCGCGTTCGACCCGGAGCTTGCGCACCGCCAGGTGCTCGATGACGCGGTCCTTCACCTCGTCGAGGCCGGTGTGGTCGGCGTCGAGGACGTCCCGGGCCCGGCCCATGTCGAGGTCGTCGGTGGTCTCCGTCTCCCACGGGACGTCGAGGACGGTGTCGAGCCACGTGCGGATCCAGCTGTGCTCGGGCGACTGCTCGCTCATCTTCTCCAGCCGATCCAGCTCGCGCTCGACCGCCTCGACGACGACCTCGGGCAGCCGGCGGTCCGCCATCTTCTCCCGGTACTCGCCTGCGACCGACTCCTCGCCGAGCTCCTTGCGGATGGAGGCCATCTGCTGTCGCAGGAGGAACTCGCGCTGGCCCTCCTCGATGCGCTCGGCGGCGTCCTCCTGCACCCGTCGACGGAGTTGCAGGTCGGCGAGCACCTCGGTGAGCCACCCGGTGACGAGCCGGAGCCGGTCGACGGGGTCGAACGCCTCCAGCACTTCGACCTTCTGGCCGAGTGACAGGTCCGGCGAGTAGCCGGCGAGGTCGGCGAGCGGGCCGGGCTCGTTGCCCTCGAGGAGGCGATCCACCATGCCCCCGGCGCCGCGCAGGTCGAGGATGGCCGAGACGACGGCCTTGAACTCCGCCACCAACTCGGGGGCCGCCACCGGGTCGTCGGCCACCGACTCGGCCTCGACCCAGAGCACGTCGCGCTCGCCCGTGGCGCCCACCCCCACTCTGGCGCGGGACTCGCCGGCGATGACGATGCGGAGCTGGTCGCCGTCGGCTCGCTGTTCCTGGATCGTGGCGATGGTGCCGACGTCGGCGAAGCGCCCGTCGGGGCGGGGTACCAACAGGAGCCGCCCGTCGGTGGCGGCGGCCGCCTCCACGGCGCGGCGCGCCTCGTCGGTCTCGATCGAGACCGTCACGACCATGTTCGGGAAGATGACCCCGTTCCGGAGGGGGAGGACGGGGAGGGTGGCGGATCGGAGGTCGGGCATGGGGGCTCCCGGGTGGGTGGACCGGCTACAACCGATACGAGACCGCATCGATTCCCGGATCTATGTGGAGATCGCTCAGATTACATCGGTCGACCGATAACCGTCGCGGGCTGCCGGACGTGATGTCTCGCACTGCGTCAGCAGTCCTACGCTGCTCCCGTGCTGTTCCCCACGGTGCAGTTCGCCCTCTTCTTCGTGGTGGTCCTGACGGCCAACTGGCTCCTCATGCGGAACCGGCCGTGGTGGAAGATCACCATGCTGGCGGCGTCCTATGTCTTCTACGGGGCCTGGGACTGGCGGTTCGTCGGGCTCATCGTCGTCTCGACCCTCGCCAACCAGGCGGCGGCGATGGCGATGGGGTCGACGCTCGACGATCGCCGCCGGAAGCGGATCATCGTGGCGGCCGTCGCCGGCAACCTGGGGTTGCTCGGCTGGTTCAAGTACTACGGCTTCTTCGCTTCGTCGTTGGTGAACCTGTTCGCCGGCTTCGGCGTCGAGCTGCCGTTGCCGTTGCTGCAGATCACGCTGCCGGTCGGCATCTCGTTCTTCACGTTCCAGGCCCTCTCCTACGTCCTCGACGTCTACTGGCGCACCCAGGAACCGGCCGCGCCGATCGACTTCGCGGTGTTCCTCGCGTTCTTCCCCCAGCTCGTGGCCGGCCCCATCGTCCGGTCGTCGGAGTTCCTGCCACAGTTGGCCACCCCACGCGACCCGCGCCGGATCCCCGCCGCCGAGGCGTTCCTCCTGGTAGGCGGCGGCCTGTTCAAGAAGGTGGTGGTCGCCACCACGCTCGGCACCGAGATCGTCGACCCGGTGTTCGCCCAGCCCGAGGCGTACTCGGCGCTCGAGGTCCTCATGGCGACCTACGCCTATGCGATCCAGATCTACGCCGACTTCTCGGGGTACACCGACATCGCCATCGGGGTCGCCCTGCTGCTCGGATTCCGGTTCCCCCAGAACTTCGACAACCCGTACTCGGCGGCCACCTTGCGCGACTTCTGGCGCCGGTGGCACATGACGCTGTCGCGCTGGCTCCGCGACTACCTCTACATCCCGCTCGGGGGGAGCCGCCGGGGGGAGGCGGCGACCTACCGCAACCTCATGATCACGATGCTGCTCGGCGGCCTCTGGCATGGCGCCGCCTGGACGTTCGTGTTCTGGGGGGCGCTCCACGGCGGCTGGCTGGCGTTCGAGCGCTGGCTCGAGCAGCGGCGGGCGGCCGCCGGCGCCCCCGACCCGAACCCGTGGCTCGGCCGGTTCGTCACCTTCCACGTGGTGTGCCTCGGGTGGGTGTTCTTCCGGGCCGACTCCTTCGAGACCGCCCTCGCGATCTTGGGCCGGCTGGCCGACTGGGGCCCGGCGCCGGCCGTCACGCCGCTGGTGCTGGCGCTCGTCGTCGGCAGCATCGCCGTCCAGTACATCCCCCACGGGGCCAGACTGCGGCTTCGTGAAGGTTTCGCCCGCCTGTCGCCCGTCGGCATGACGGCCGCCCTCGGCCTGTTCCTCCTCGTCCTCGACGCCCTCGGCCCCGAGGGCGTCGCCCCGTTCATCTACTTCCAGTTCTGATGCCCACCCGCACGCTCTCCGCCGGCCACGCCCTGATGGTCATCGTGGGCGCCCTCGTCCTCGGCCTGTTGCTCAACGCCGGCGACCTCCTCGACACGGCCCGCCGTCAGAGCCCCGGCGTCGCCCGGACCCTGTCGGTCGGCATCATGGAACCGCTGGCCGCCGCCACCGACGCCGTCGGCCTCGACACCCCCCGGGCCGCCATCGACGAGTGGCTGGGCCGTGCCGAGACGGGCGACTCGGTGGTGGCCGGTGACGCCGTCACCCCGCCCCCCACGACGATCCCGACCGAGGTGGCCGCCGCGTCGGCATCGACCACCACCACGACGACGCTGCCCACCCCGACCGAGGCGAGTCCGTTGTCGCTCTTCGTCGCCGGCGACTCGATGGTCGGCCAGTACGGCCCGGTGCTCGCCGGTCGGGCCGAACGCTCCGGCGTCGTGGAGGCCGACTACTTCTTCGAGTTCTCGAGCGGCCTGTCCCGGCCGGACTTCTTCGACTGGTCGGCGAAGCTCGCCGAGATCCGGACCGACCACGACCCGGACGTGCTCGTGCTCTACCTCGGCGGCAACGATGCCCAGGACATCCTCGACGACGGGGAGTTCCTCTCCTACGCGGTCGATTCCGAGCCCTGGCACGCCGAGTACCGCGCCCGGGTCCGCGAGCTCATGGCCGAACTCGACGCGTCGGGGATGCGCACCTACTGGATGGGCATGCCGATCGTCCGCTCCGACACCATGAACGAGCGGTACGGGCGCCTCAACGAGATCTACGCCGAGGAGGCCGCCGGCTTCGACGGCGTCTCCTTCGTCGACACGACGGACTGGTTCGTCGACGAGTCGGGTGCCTACTCCGAGTACCTGCCCGACGAGTCGGGCACCCTCACCGACATGCGCCAGGGCGACGGCATCCACCTGACCACGGCGGGCGCCGTTCGGCTCGCGGAGCGGGTGTTCCCGCTCATCGCCGCCGACTACGGCCTCCCCGGCTGACCCCGAACCCAGGGTTCGGCACCGGAGGTCGGCGGTCTCAGTCCCCGACGATCGACCACCGGCCGCCGTCGCGACGGACGACGCCGTCGGCCTCGAGGCCGGCCAGGGCCGCGGCTACCCGTCCGGGAGCGAGACCGGTCGCGTCGACCAACCCGGCCTCGTCCTCCTCGCCGGCCAGCAGGGCTCGGAGCACCGCCCCGCGGGCCTCACGCCTCGATCCCTCGAAGCGGGCCTGCCTCGGTGGCGGGGCGTAGACGGTCGGGTCGGCGCACCACGTCGTGACCGGGCAGCGGTCGCAGTCGGGGCGGGGGCCGCAGACCGCGGCGCCGAGGTCCATGAGGGCCTGGTTCCAGTCCTCGGCCAACCCCACCGGGAGCAGGTCGGTGGCGGCCTCGGTGAGGTCGCGGCCCGCCAGCGGTTGGCCGACCCAGCGGGAGATGACCCGCCGATGGTTGGTGTCGATGGTGGGGACCTGCTCGCCGAAGGCCTGGCAGGCCACCGCGGCGGCCGTGTACGGGCCGACCCCCGGGAGTGCCTCCAGCCCCGTCACCGTCCGAGGCCAGCCCTCGGTGGCGACGATCGCCGCGGCTGCCCGCAGTCGAAGTGCCCGGTTGTTGTACCCGAGCCCGCTCCAGAGGGCTAGGACCGCGGCAGGATCGGCCGCGGCGCAGTCGGCCGGGGTGGGGAACCGGTCGAGCCAGGCCTCCCAGCGCGGCAGGACTCGGCCGATCTGGGTCTGCTGGCTCATCACCTCGACGACCAGGATCCCCCACGGGTCGCGGGTCCGACGCCAGGGGAACTCCCGGCGATGGGTGCGATACCAGTCGAGGAGCGCCGTCGCCCGCTCGGGCCCGTCCATCTAGGGGGCTATGGCACCGTCGTCGGCGGCGGTACGAACTCGTACAGCGTCACCGTCACGGTCTGGCCGAGCGTCACCTCCACGCCGGCGGCCGGGCTCTGGCTGGCGACGAGGCCGTCCAGCAGCTCGTCGGGGGTTTCGGCGGTCGTGGGTGACACCGAGAACGCGAGTCCCACCGAGTCCAACTCGAACTCGGCCTCCTGCTCCGACAGCCCGGTCACCTCGGGCACCAGCACGGTCAGCACGGGAGCCACGCCGATGAACACGGTGACCTCCTGACCGGGCGTCAGCTCGGTGCCCGCCGACGGCACCTGCTCGGCGACGAGCCCGTCGTACTGCTGGGACTCGACCGTGGAGTCCGACACCCGCAGGACGAGCCCCAGCGGCGCGAGTGCGGCCTCGGCCTGGGACTGGGACAGTCCGACGAGGTTGGGCACCGCCCGCGGGGCGGGTCCTTCGGAGACGAAGACGGTCACCGTCGAGCCGATGTCGATGGGGCCCGGGGCGGGGTCGGTGCGGACCACGAAGCCCTCGGCGACCTCCTCGCTCGGCTCGGGTCGCTCCACGACCGTCATGCCGGCCTGCTGCAGCTCGAAGCGGACCTCGGAGAGGACCCGGCCCGTGTAGTTCGGGAGGTCGAAGGTGCCGGGACCGCTGGAGACGGCGATGTCGACCGTCGAGCCCACCGGGGCGTCGGAGCCGGCGGTCGGGTCCGAGCCGACCACGAGGCCGGCCTCGAACTCCTGGCTCGGGACCTCCGAGACGGTGCCGAGCTCCAACTCGGCGTCCCTGAGTTCCACGAGGGCGTCGTCGACCGTGAGGCCGGTGAGATCGGGCACCTCCACCGTGTCGACCCCGGCCGAGACCTGCAGGCGGATCGTCGAGCCTTCCTCGGCGAGCGTCCCCGCCGGGGGGTCGGTGCCGATCACGAGGCCGGCCTCGACGTCGGGGTCGGCCACTTGCTCGGGCTGCACGACGAATCCGAGTTCGGTGAGGATCGAAGTCGCGGCGGCCTCGGTCTGGCCCGCCACGAGGGGCACCTCCAGGGTGGGAGGGGTGGCGTCCTCGTCGCCGTCGCCGAGCAGGCTGAACACGAGCCAGACGCCGAACACCAACACGGCGAGCATCACGAAGGCCGTGATGATGAAGGGGAGCTGGCTACCCGACTCGTCCTCGACCTCCCGGTAGGCCTCGCCGGGCGGGGCGGTCGGTGGCGCGGCGATGGCGCCGTCGAGCACTCGGGTGGCGTCGTCGGCAACGGCGATCCCGGCAGCGGCGCCCGTCATTGCGGCGGCGGCGATCGGCGACTCCCCGGCCATGGCGGCCAGGAGGTCCGCCCGGAACGATTCGGCGTCCTGGTAGCGGGCGTCGGGGTTCTTCTGCAGCGCCTTCATGACGACGGCGTCGAGGTTCTCGGGGACCTCCGGGTTGACCTGCCGTGGCGGCGTGACGGGAGCGCTCACGTGCTGGTAGGCCACCGCCACCGGGCTCTCGCCCCGGAAGGGCACGGCGGCGGTCAGCATCTCGTAGAGCACCACGCCGAGGGCGTAGAGGTCGGAGCGGGCGTCGGCGCTCTGGCCCTGGGCCTGTTCGGGCGAGAAGTACGTGGCCGTCCCGATGACGGCCCCGGTGCGGGTGAGTTCCAGCGAGTCGTCCCAGGCCCGCGCGATGCCGAAGTCGGTGACCTTCACGGTCCCGTCGGCAGGGATGAGGATGTTGCCTGGCTTGACGTCCCGGTGGACGAGGCCCGCGTGGTGGGCGACGGCGAGTGCGGCCGCGACCTCGGCGGCGATCTCGCTGGCCCGTCGGGGGAGCAACGCCCCCTCCGACTTGAGGATGTCCCGGAGGGACCGGCCCTCCACCAACTCCATGACGATGAAGTAGGTGGAGCCGTCCTGGCCCCAGTCGTACACGGAGACGATGTTGGGGTGCGACAGGTTGGCGGCGGCCTGCGCCTCGCGCCGGAAGCGCCGCACGAACGACTCGTCGTTCGAGAACTGGGCGTGGAGCACCTTCACCGCCACGCGGCGGTTGAGGGCGCGGTCGCGCGCCTCCCAGACGTCGGCCATCCCCCCTCGGGCGATGTGTGACGTCAGCTCGTAGCGATCGGCGAGGAGGTGCCCGGCTTCCATCGGCCCCGAAGTGTAGGAGTCACCGCAGTATCCACTCCGCCAGGACGGCCCGGGCGATCGGCGCCGCGGTCCGTCCGCCGGAACCATCCGGGCCCGGGTCGGTGACGAGGACCGCGATCGCGATCGTCGGGTCGTCGACGGGGGCGAATCCCACGAACCACACGGGACCCGTCTCCGACGTCCCGGTCTTGCCGGCCACGGCGACGCCCGGGAGGGCGGCGGCGGACCCGGTACCGCGGGCGACGACGTCCTCCATCATGTCGGTCAGCTGCGCGGCGGTCGTCTCCGAGATCGCCCGGCCGAGCACCACCGGTTCGGTGGTCGACTCGACGCCGCCGTCGGCGTCGAACACCGTCCCGACGAGGAAGGGGCGGACCCGCTCGCCGCCGGCGGCGATGGTGGCGACCACCGAGGCCATCTGGAGCGTGGTGGCCCTGGCGTCCCGCTCGCCGATCGCGGTCTGGGCGAGGGCGGCGAGGTCGTCACCGGGATCGGGGAACGGCGAGATCGAGACCGGCAGGTCGGTCTCGATCTCCGTCGTCCACCCGAAGGCCTCGGCGGTGCCGACCACCGGATCCGAGCCGAGCTCGATCGCCAACTCGGCGAACGGGATGTTGCACGACCGAACGAGGGACTCCGCCAGCGTCACCTCCCCGCCGCCGGCGCAGGTGCCGCCACCGGGGTTGCGCATCACTGCCGTGGATCCCGGCAGGGGGAGCTCGGCGGGGTCGGGGAGGGTGCTGGACGGCAGCCACTCACCCGACTCGAGGGCGGCGGCGGTCACCACGAGCTTGAACGTCGATGCCGGTGGCGCCAGCACCCGGGCGCCCCGGTCCAACAGGGGCTGGGTCTCGTCCTCGGCCACCGTCCGGGCGTACGCCGGGTCGGCGACGAAGGCCTGCGGGTCGTAGGAGGGGTGGGAGACCCAGGCGAGCACGGCCCCGGTCGTGGGGTCGAGGGCGATGACCGACCCCCGTCGTTCGCCGAGCGCCTCGTCGGCCACTCGTTGCAGTGCCGGGTCGATGGTGAGGCCGAGACTGCGAGGTCGCAGGTCGCCGCCGAAGATCGCAGTCAGCAGGTCGGAGATGGTCAGGTCCTGACGGCTCCGCAGCTGGTCCGAGTAGGACGCCTCCAAGCCCGATTCGCCGAAGAGGGCGGTCGTGTGCCCGACCGGCCAGGCGAACGTCGCCCCCTCGGGATAGCGGCGCACGAATCGACGGTCGGCGCCCTCGACCAGCTCCGAGACGGCGAGCAACGAGCCGTCGGCGCCGAGGATCGCCCCCCGCTCCTTGCCGGCGAGGGAGAGCACCACCCGGGGGTTGGCGGGGTCGGTGCGGAGGGCGTCGGCGCGCACCCCCTGGATGAAGCTCGTCGCCAGGGCGAGCAACCCGAACCCGATGAAGATGCCGTACGTCAGGCGGCGAATCGGCCCGTTCACGCCCGCTCCTCGTGGGAGACCCGCAGCAGCAGCGCAAGGAGCAGGAAGTTGGCCAGCAGCGACGACCCGCCGTACGACATGAAGGGGAGCGTGATGCCGGTGAGCGGCAGCAACCGGACGGTGCCGCCGATGATGAGGATGGCCTGGATCCCGATGACGAACGTGATGCCGGCGGCCAGCAGGCTCCGGAACTGGTCGCGGGCGCGCAGTGCGATGCCGGCGCCGGCCGCCACGAGCAGGCCGAACAACGCCAGCACCGACAGCGAACCGGTGAGACCGAGCTCCTCGGCGATGGCGGCGTAGATGAAGTCGGTGGCGGCGAAGGGGATGAGGTCGGGTCGCCCCAGCCCGAGCCCGCTCCCGGTCAGGCTCCCGGCGCCCATGGCGTAGAGGCCCTGCACGATCTGGTACCCAGTGCCGAAGGGGTCGTCGAAGGGGCGCAACCACGCCTCGATGCGGGTCTGCACGTGGCCGAAGGCGAGCCAGGCGCCCACCGCCCCGACCGCGAACAATGCCGCCCCCGACACCAGGTAGGCGCCATGGCCGGTGGCGGCGTACAGCATCGTGACGAAGGTGGCGAACAACAGCAGTGACGCCCCGAGGTCCCGCTGGACGACGAGCACCACGAAGGCCCCCGACCAGGCCACCAGCACCGGGACGAGGCGCCGGAGGTCGGCCATGCCGAAGCGGCCGGCGCTCGCCACCGCGGGGATCGGCCGGCGATCGGCGAGGAGCGACGCCAGGAAGAGGATGATCGGCAGCTTCGCCAACTCACCGGGCTGGAACTGCACCGACCAGGTGCCCACCCCGATCTGCACCCACAGCCGGGAACCATTGATGGTCCGACCGGCGATCGGGAGGATCCCGTCGTCGGGGAAGAGCGGCAGGAGCAGCAGCACACCGCCGAGCACCAGCAGCAGGTAGCGGTACCGGGCGAGGGTGGCGAGGCCGGTCCGACGCAGGAGGGCGAGCAGGCCGATCGCCGCCGCCGAGGAGACGAGGAACCACCAGCGTTGCCGCCCGGCCAGGCTCGGGTCGAGGCGATGGATCTGGACGAGGCCGATCGCGCCGAGGGCGGCGGCGGCCACCACCGGGTAGGTGATGGCCCGGGGGGCAAGCAGGCGGATGGCGACCAACAGCCCGCCCCAGGCGAGCGCGAAGACGAGGAAGGTGAGCCCCACCTCGGCGTCGAGGGGTTGGCCCCGGGCGACGTTGACGAAGGCGATCCCGAAGCCGAGGAGGATCACGGCGACGGCGACGGCGGTGGTCTCGAGGCGGCGGGTCACCGCTCGACGTCGACCACGAGGACCGTGATGTTGTCGTGGCCGCCGGCAGCGTTGGCGGCCTCGACGAGGGTCCAGGCGGCCTCCTCGGGAGTGCCGGTCGAGAGGAGGGCGGCGATCCGGTCGTCGCGGACCATGCCGTTCAGTCCGTCGGAGCAGAGCAGCAGGCGGTCCCCGGGGGCGAGCTCGACGTCGAACTCGTCGACGGCCACCGACGGGGCCACGCCCACCGACCGGGTCAGCATCCCTCGGCGGGGGTGGGTCTTGGCCTCGTCCTCGGTGATGGCGCCCACCGCCAGCCACTCGGCCACGACCGTGTGGTCCTGGGTGAGCTGGGTGAGCTCGTCGTCGCGCCACAGGTAGGCGCGGCTGTCGCCGACGTGGGCAAACCGGCCCGTGCCGTCGGCGTCGAGGTCGGCGAGGGTCACGGTCGTGCCCATGCCTGCCAGCTCGGGGCGGGCGGTGGCGAGTGCGTGGACCGCCCGGTTGGCGGCCCCGATCCGGGCGGCGCCGGGCTCTGGGGAGGCGAGGACGGCGTCGAGGGCGGTGGCCGAGGCGACCTCACCGCCGGCGGCGCCGCCCATGCCGTCGGCGACCACGCCGAGCAGCGACTCGCCACTCCCCGCCGTGGCGGGGTGCACCGAGTCCTGATTGGCCGACCGAACCCGGCCGACATGCGTGGCGGCGGCCCACGTGTATCTCATCGGGCTGCTCCCCTCGACGGCGATGCCCTCGACCCGGTACGACCCATGCGCCGGGTCGGGTCGGCGGCATACGGTACCGCCCCCGGGGGCATCCGGCAGGTGCCGGTCGATGCCGCCGTCAGCGGACCTCCATCACGGTCTTGCCGACCTGCACTGCGTCCCCCCGTTTGACGGTGATGGGGGCGGTCACCCGGCGGCCATTCAGATAGGTCCCGTTCGTCGACCCGAGGTCGTGGAGTACGAGGCGGTCCTCCTCGGCGACGAAGCGGAGATGGAACTCCGAGGCATAGGGATCGTCGAGGTGCACGTCGGCGTCCTCGCCGCGGCCGAACGTGAGGGCGTCCTTGACGGTGTGGGTGGCCCCGGCCTGGGTCTCGGAGCGGACGATCACCACCTCGGAGGCGGGTCGGTTGGCGGTGCGGGTGATCGGACCCACGTGGCGGCCCATCGCCCGTGCCACCTGGATGACGTAGAGGACGAGCAGTCCCAGGAAGACGAGCCTGAGGGCGGTGAGGATGAGGTCCGTCATTGCGTCGTCATTCTGGCGGTGACGGCCCCGAAGACGACGTCGTCGCCCTCCCTCAGGATCGTCGCCTCGGTGACCGGCCGTCCGCCGACCCTCGTGCCGTTGGCGCTCCCGAGGTCGACGATCCGCACGTCTCCGTCCTCCCGCCACAGCAGGGCGTGTCGACGGGAGACGGAGTCGTCGGCGAGTCGCACGTCGGCTCGCTCGCCTCGCCCGACGACCAGTCGGTTGTCGACGAGGGGGTGGCGGACGTCGCCCACCACGAGGTGCCCCCAGGACGGTCGCGGGCCGGGCCGTCGATCGGTGCGCACCCGGGGATGGCCGCGAGGGGCGTCGTCGAGGGCGACGATCCTGACCGAGGCGGGCCCCCCGAGCTGCCACCCGCGTCGGGCGGCCTCGTCCTCCAATGCCGCCGAGAGCCCCCGGCCCAGCACGTCGGAAGGCAGGTCGTCGGTGAGGTCGGCGGGGTGGATGCCGATCTCGACGACGTTGGGTGCCGTCGGGCCGAGCTCGTCCTCGGTCGTGGCGAGGTCGACGGCGCGCACGACCCGACCACCCAGCTCGGCGGGCTGGATCGCGCCGGGGAAGACCGCCCCGGCCACCCGGTCGACGGCCGACTCCAACAGCGCCTCGAGGCGCCGGGCGAAGGACATGGGGGCAGGATACGGAGCGGTCTCCCATCCGCTGGGCGGATGGGAGATCCCACCGGCGTCTGGCGCCGCCCACGGCACCGCCGGGCTGCGCCCGGCTACCGGCTCATCGGCCAGTAGCTCGGCGGAGCCGAGCGGTGCAGTAGCCGAGGGCCGGAGGCCCGATGGCGGTGTCGTGGCCCCGAGCTCGGCTCGGGGCGGTGTTGTCGGCCGACGCAGTCGGCCGGAGTGGCTTCGATCGGCGTAAGCCCATCGGCATCGCTACCCTTCCGGGACCACCCGGGCGGGTGGCGGAATTGGTAGACGCGCTGGCTTCAGGTGCCAGTGGGCGCAAGCCCGTGGGGGTTCGAGTCCCCCCTCGCCCACCCACTCATGTTCCCCGATATCGACGCACCGCGCCGGCCCCGGCGGCGTCGCTGGCTCATCCCCCTGGCCATCACCATCATCGCCGTGGCGGCCTGGTGGATCGGCTCGCTCGCCCAGGACGAGTTGACGGTCGTGGGCTACCTGGAGGACGCCCGCGACGTGGCCGACCGACAGGCACCCAGGGCGGAGACCTTCCGCCAGTTGCTCATCGACACGTCGGCGCTCCAGATGGACCGACAGACGTTCGCCACCACCGTCGACGGCCTCACGGCGGGGATCGAAGCCGACCTCGCCGAGCTCGAGGCGCTCGAGGTGCCGCAGGAGGCGTTCACGGTCGACGTCTTCCTCACCCTCGCCATGCAGCGATGGCTGTCGGGCCTCGAGGCGTTCCGGGCCTCCTCGCTGGCCCTTCCGACCGGAGCCGACCTCGCCGCCCGCACCCAGGTGGCCGAGTCGCTGACGACGCTGCAGGTCGCCGACGCCATGTACGCCGAGTACCTCGTCGAGGTGGCCGAGACCGAGGTGGCCGCCGGGCTCACGGCGTCCACGCCGGTCGACGTCGAGTTCGTGGAGCCATCGTTCGGCACTCCGGAGGGCATCGACCAGTTCATCCAGGCGATCCTCGACAACCCCGAGATGGCGGCCGCCCAGGACCTCGACATCGTCTCGGTCTCCCTCGAGCCGGCACCCACCGGCGGCACCACCGCCGAGGGCTTCCTCCAGCTGCCGGCGACGGAATCGCTGCTGGTGACCGTCGTGGTGCGCAACGACGGCACCGATCCCGAGTCGGGCCTCGAGGTGCGGGTGGTGCTCGCCACCCGGGACTCGGTGATCGAGTACTCCAACGTGGCCTCGGTCGGGGAGTTGGCATCCGCCGGCGGGAGCACGGCCATCGAGTTCGCCGACATCCCGGTGAACGAGAACATCGGCTACCGGTTGCGGGTCGAGTTGGCCCGGGCGGGCGGCGGTACCATCGCCGTCGACACGACCGAGCTCGTCGTCTCCCCTGCCTCCGGGTGATCCCATGATCGACATCACCGTCCTCCGCACCGATCCCGATCGCCTTCGCGCCTCGCTGGCCGAACGGGGCATGGACCTCGACGTCGACCGACTCGTCGCCCTCGACGAGGAGGTGCGGGCGCTCCGGCACCGGGCCGACGAGCTCCGGGCCGAGCAGAAGGGGGTCGGCCAGTCGATCCGCTCCCTCGAGGGCGCGGAGAAGGAGGCGGCGATCACCAGGGCCGGTGGCCTCGCCGACGAGTGCAAGGCGCTGGCCGCCCGCGCCGACGAACTCGACGCCGAGTTCCGGGAGCTGTGGATCCAGGTGCCCAACTTCGCCCACGAGACGGCGGCCCGGGGGCTGGGCGAGGAGGACAACGCCGAGATGGTTCGGGTCGGCGAGCCTCCCGAGTTCGAGGGCGAGCCGCTCGACCACCTGGAGCTGGGCGAGTCGCTCGGCATCATCGACGTCGAGTCCGCGGCCCGCGTGTCGGGCAGTCGATTCGCCTTCCTCAAGGGCCAGGCCGTCTTCTTGGAGTTCGCCCTCGTCCGGTTCGCCCTCGACGTTCTCGCCGACGAGGGCTTCCTCCCCGTGATCCCACCCGTCCTCGTCCGGGAGGAGGCGCTCTTCGGGACCGGCTTCTTCCCCGAGGCCCGCGACCAGGTGTACGCGGTGCCCGAGGACGACCTGTTCCTCGTCGGGACCGCCGAGGTGCCGCTCGCCTCCCTCCACGTCGACGAGATCCTCGAGCGCGACCAGCTACCCATCCGCTACGCCGGGTTCTCCACGTGCTTCCGCCGCGAGGCGGGCAGCTACGGCCGCGACACCCGGGGGATCTTCCGGGTGCACCAGTTCGACAAGGTGGAGATGTTCTCGTTCGTCCTCCCCGAGGACTCCTGGGACGAGCACGAGTACCTGCACTCGATCGAGCGGCGGTTGGTCGACGCGCTCGAACTGCCCTACCGGGTGGTCAACGTGGCGGCCGGCGACCTCGGCGCGTCGGCGGCCAAGAAGTACGACATCGAGGCGTGGATCCCCTCCCAGGGCGCCTACCGAGAGATCACGTCGTGCTCGAACACCACCGACTTCCAGAGCCGGCGACTGCGGATCCGAACCCGGGGTGAGCAGGGGACCGAGTTCGTCCACACCCTCAACGGCACGGCCATCGCCATCGGCCGCACGATCCTCGCCCTGTTGGAGAACCACCAGCAGCCGGACGGGACCGTGGCGATCCCCGAGGCCCTCGTCCCCTACACGGGGTTCGAGCGGCTCGGCGCCTGACATGGTCGACACCGACCCGATCTTCGCCAAGATCGCAGCCCGCTACGACCTCCTGAACACGGTGATGTCGTTCGGCCAGGAGCAGAACTGGCGCCGGAGAGGGGCGGCCCACCTCCCGCCGGGCCGGGTGCTGGACCTGGGCGCGGGGACCGGCGCAGCCCTCCCCGTCCTCGATGGTCACGAGGTCGTCGCGCTGGACCCGGTCCCCCAGATGCTGGCCCTGAACCCGACCCGGCCCCGCGTGGTCGGGGTCGGCGAGGCGCTGCCGTTCCGGGACGGGACCTTCGACGGGGTCTTCTCGGCCTACGTGTTCCGGAACCTGACGTCGGTCGACGAGACCGTCGCCGAGGTGGCCCGGGTGCTGCGGCCGGGTGGGCACCTGGTGGTCGTCGGCCTCTCGCGCCCCCCCGGCGAGCGGTCCGCCGCGCTGCATCGCGCCGCCTCTTCGGTGTTCCTCCCCGCCGCCGGGTCCCTGGTCGGTGCCCGGGAGGAGTACGTCTACCTCCACGAGTCGCTCGACAAGCTCCCCCCACCCGAGGAGCTCTTCGCCGGCCAGCCGCTCGCGCTCGACACCGTCTGGCGGATGGGGCCGCTCGGGTTCGTGTACGGCGCCCTGCTCGTCAAGGGGGACTGAGCCCGACCGACCCCGGCGCCATCGGGGGCCGGATGTTTCGAACCGGGGGGTTGCCGGGTAGGTAGGTGCCACGACCCCACCCACCAGGGAGGCACCCACCGTGATCAACATTCTCTCCGAGTCGGAGAACGATGTGCTCGCCGCCAGGATCTCCGGCAAGCTCACCGACGAGGACTACGACAAGCTCCGACCCGAGCTCGACCTGCGAGCCAAACAGGACGGCAACTTCTCGATGCTCGTCGAGATCGCCGACCTCGAGGGCCTCGAGGCCGAGACCATCCGCCAGGACCTCAGGTTCGCCACGGACTACAAGGACGACATCGACCGGATGGCCGTCGTCACCGACAACACCTGGTGGGGCCGGTTCACCGACTTCATCGGGAGCCCCGTCGGCGAGCTGATGGGCATCGAGACCGAACGGTTCGATGACCGCACCGCCGCTTGGAAGTGGCTCCGGAACTGACCCGACCGTGCACGCGGGGGCCGGCCACGCCGGCCCCCGCGGCGCGCGCGGACCGACCTCGCTACCGTGACCCGATGCCGTTCACCGGGGTCGGTGTCGCCCTCACCACACTCTTCGGCGAGCGACTCGCCGTCGATACTGCCGCCACCGCCGAGCACGCCGCCCGGCTCGTCGACCTCGGACTGACGGCGGTCATCGTCGCCGGCACGACCGGGGAGGCGGCGGCCCTCGATCCCGACGAGCGCATGGACCTCGTCTCGGCGGTCCGGGCTGCGGTCCCCGACGATGTGCCCGTCGTCGCCGGCACCGGGGCCGCCTCCGCCCACGGCGCGGCGGCACTGACCCAGCAGGCGGTCGCCGCCGGTGCCGACGCCGTGCTGGCGCTCAGCCCGCCCCGCTCGAGCGACCTGCGCGCCTACTACACCGCGGTCGGCCACGCCGCCGGCGACGTGCCCGTCCTGGCGTACCACTTCCCCGCCGTCTCGGCGCCGGGGATCCCGGTGGGGGCACTCGACCACCTCCCGATCGCCGGGTGCAAGGACTCCTCGGGCGACCCCAACCGATTGCTCGACGAGCTCACCGGGACCGGCGTGCCGATCTACGTGGGCAACAGCGCCTTGCTGGCGCTCGCCGGCCCGCTCGGCGCTGCCGGGGCCATCCTGGCGGCCGCCAACGTCGCGCCGGAGCTGTGTCTCGCCGCCTTCGGTGGCGATGCCTCGGCCCAGCGCGAGCTGGCCCCGATCCACGCCGCCACCCGGCTGCCCCTGCCGGAGGGGACGAAGCTGGAGATGGCTCGGCGGTGGGGGACGCCCATCACCGCCCGGATTCGCTGATCACCAGCCCCACGAGCCGGGGCCACCCTTGAAGGGCCCGACCACTTCCGGAGTGATCCACCCGCCGTAGAAGCCGCCGGGCTGCGGCTCGACCGGAATCCCGTCGACGGTGATGTCGAGCTCGGCGGGGTAGAAGGCGAGATGGTCGGCGATCGGCCGGAACCTCGCCGTCGGTTCGGGAACCGACCAGGCCACGTTCTCGAGCCGCCGGTCGCCGACGACGAGGTCCCAGTACGTCGCCCGCCCCTTCCACTCGCAGATCGACGAGCCTCGTCCGGGCTCGAGCAGCAACCGGTCGACGTCGTCGGGCGGGAGGTACCAGGTGGGCGGATGGGATGTCTCGAGCACGCGATACGCGTGGCGGGTCCGGGCGACCTCGATGCCGTCGAGGCGGATGACGACCTCCCGGTCGTCGGCGACGAGCGCCGGCGGGCGGGGGTAGTCCCACACCGACTCCTGGCCGGGGCCCGGGGGGATGGGCGTGGGTCGCATGTGCCGCACCGTATCGACGATCCCGGCCAAACTGGCAGGCCATGACCACCATCCGCATCTTCGCCGCCATCGCCGCCGCCGCCATGCTCGGCGCCCTCGTCTACGGCTTCGTCGCCGGCGACTTCTTCGCCGACGGTGCCGCACTCTGGGCGATCCCGTGGGGCCGGGTGACGATCATCGACGTCTACGCCGGCGTCGCGGTCGTGGCCGCCGTCGTCATCGTCCGGGAGCGCCGGCCGACCCGCTGGGTCCCCTGGCTGGTGGCCCTCGTGGTGCTCGGCCACCTGGCCACCGCCGTCTATGCCCTCTGGGCGCTGCGCCACGGTGATCCGCGCGACGCAGGCACTCCGTACCCCACCGGATGACCGACATCCACCGTCTCGGGACGGCGTTCGGGCTCCTGTCGGACGATCTCCGCCACACGCTCGAACTCGCCGTCCGAGGGCTGGGCTATCGAGAGATCGCCCGGCGGCTCGGCGAGTCGGACGAGGTCGTCCGGACACGATTGCGACTGGGACTCGCCGAACTGCGAGCCCTCACAGGAGACCACGGCTTTGTTGTCTGACGACGAACACCGAGACATCCAATCGCTG
>JBFLKR010000087.1:0-3913 GCA_040883295.1 Acidimicrobiia bacterium | reverse complement strand
TCGCCCGCTGCCGGATCCTGCGGGTGGGGAGGACCCGGATATACGGCGACGTCGACCTGTGGGTCGACGGGAAGCCCGACGAGCTCGTCGCCCACGCCGTGGGGGGGTATTCGAACCCGACCGCCTGACGTCGGTCGGGACGACACCGCCCGGCTCCGCCGGGCCACACCACCGCCGAGCCGCTGGCTCGGCTACGACACCGCTCGGCTGGCCGAGCTACTCCGCCTCTGGCTCGGCCCCTTCGCAGGTGGGGCAAGGTTCGGTCCTAGCCTCTCGGGGATGCCTTCTCCTCCGCTCGCCGGGGTCGTGGGTCGTTGGTCGCGGGCGACGCTGCCGCCGCTCGACGGCCGGGTCGTCGTGCCCGACGACGTCCGGGCGTTCGTGCTCGCCGGGCTGGCCGCCCGTGCCGACCGTCCGATCCTTGCCGTAGTGCCCGGCGAGCAGGAGGCCCGCGACCTGGCCGACGACGTCGCCTGCTTCACCACCGACGTCGCCCATCTCCCCGCCTGGGAGACCCTCCCGTTCGAGCACGTCTCCCCGAACACCATCACCATGGCCGCCCGGGCCCGGGCCCGACGCCGACTGGCGACCGGGGGCCCCGGCACGGTCGTGGTGGCCCCGGTCCGGGCGGTGGTGCAGCGGGTGTCGCCGTCGGACCCGGCGCCGCTCGAGGTGGCCGTCGGGGCCACGATCCCCTTCGACGGCCTCATCACCCGCCTGGCCGACCTCGGCTACGAGCGCACCGAGCGGGTCGAGCAGCGGGGTGAGTTCGCCGTCCGAGGCGGCATCATCGACGTGTACCCGGTGGGCGACGCCGACCCGGCCCGCCTCGACTTCTGGGGCGACGACGTCGAGTCGATCCGCCGCTTCGACGTCGGCACCCAACGCTCCGAGGAACGGGTCGACGCCATCGAGATCGTCCCCGCCCGGGAGTTCCGCATCGACGAGGCGATCGCCACCCGCGCCGCCGAGCTGGCCACCGAGCACCCGTGGGCGCAGGCCACCTGGGACCTCGTCGCCCAGCGCATCCCCTTCGCCGGCGTCGAGTCGTGGCTGCCGTGGCTGGTGCCCGAGCGGACGGTGCTGGACGATCACGGGGGCCCGCTCGTCATCTTCGACCCGGTCCGGTCGCTCGCCCGCAGCCGGGACCTCGTCGCCGAGGAGCAGGACCTCGCCCAGGCGCTGGCCCCGACCTGGGGGGCCGGGAGCCCCGACGCCGAGGAGGCCCCCCCGCTCTACCTCGACCTCGAGGAGCGCGTCGCCGGGCGCCCCGCCCTGCTGGCCCCGCCGCTTGCCGCCTCACCCGACGACGAGCGGATCGAGACCCGGCCGCTCGGTGCCACACCCGGCGACCCCGCCGAACTGGTCGCGGCCCTGGCCGTCCTCCGCTCCGAGGGGATCCAGGTCGTGGCGGCCCTCGACGGTGAGGCCACCGCCGACCGGGTTGCCCGGGTCCTGGCCGACGAGGGCCTCGCCCTCGATCGTCTCGAGGCGGTCGAGGGACGCGAGAGCGGCGTCGTAGCGGTGGGCATCCACCGTGGGTTCGTCCTCCCCGCCGTCGGCGCCGCCGTCCTTGGCGACCACGAGATCACCGGTCGTCGGCGGGCGCACCGCCGGCCCGGGCGCGCTCGGGCCACCGACACGTCGATCGGCTACCGGGACCTCGTCCCGGGCGACCACGTGGTGCACCATCGCCACGGCATCGGCCGGTTCGAGGGGCTGGTCACCCGGACGATCGCCGGCATCGAGCGGGACTACCTCGTCATCGCCTACGCCGGCGAGGACCGGCTCTACGTGCCGACCGACCAGTTGGCGGGCATCGATGCCTACACCGGCGGCGAACAGCCGCGACTGTCGCGGATGGGCGGATCGGACTGGGAGAAGACCAAGGGCCGGGTACGCAAGGACGTGGCGGTGGTGGCCGAGGAGGTCGTGCGCCTCCACAGGGCACGGGCGATGGCCCCCGGCCACCAGTACCCGCCCGACACGCCCTGGCAGCGGGAGGTGGAGGGCGCCTTCCCCTACGAGGAGACCCCGGACCAGCTCACCGCCATCGCCGACGTGAAGGCCGACATGGAGGCCCCCGGCCCGATGGACCGACTGGTGTTCGGCGACGTCGGCTTCGGCAAGACCGAGGTGGCCATCCGGGCCGCCTTCAAGGCGGTGACCGCCGGCCGCCAGGTCGCCGTGCTCTGCCCCACCACGCTGCTGGCCCAGCAGCACCACCAGACCTTCTCCGAGCGGTTCGAGCCCTATCCGCTCCGGGTGGAGATGTTGTCGAGGTTCCTCACCGCCGCCGAGCAGCGGGTCGTCGTGGACGGCCTGGCTTCGGGCGAGGTCGACGTGGTGATCGGCACCCACCGCCTCTTGTCGGACGAGATCGAGTTCAAGGACCTGGGCTTGTTGGTGGTCGACGAGGAGCAGCGCTTCGGCGTGTCGGCCAAGGACCAGATCAAGGCGGCCGCCGTCGACGTCGACGTGCTGACGCTGACCGCCACGCCCATTCCTCGCACCCTCGAGATGGCGCTCACCGGCATCCGCGAGGTGAGCCACATCCGGACCGCTCCCGGCGAGCGACACCCGATCCTCACCTACGTGGGTCCCTACGACGAGTCGTCGGTCTCGGCGGCGATCCGCCGGGAACTCCTCCGGGAAGGCCAGGTCTTCTACGTCCACAACCGGGTGCAGACGATCGACCGCACGGTCCGGCGCCTGGCGGGGCTCGTGCCCGACGCCCGCATCGCGGTCGCCCACGGCCAGATGTCGGAGGGCCAGCTCGAGCAGGTCATGATCGACTTCTGGGACCGCCAGTACGACGTGCTCGTGGCCACCACGATCATCGAATCGGGCTTGGACCTGCCGTCGGTCAACACCCTCATCGTGGAGCGAGCCGACCTCCTCGGCCTCGCCCAGCTGTACCAGCTGAGAGGACGGGTGGGCCGGTCGAACCAGCGGGCGTACGCCTACCTGTTCCACCCGCCGGAGTCGTCCCTCACCGAGACCGCCTTCCGGCGTCTGCAGGCCATCGGTGAGGCGACCGACCTCGGGTCGGGGTTCGAGCTCGCCCGACGCGACCTCGAGATCCGGGGTGCAGGGTCGATCCTCGGCGAGGTGCAGTCCGGCCAGATCGCCGCCGTCGGCTTCGAGCTCTACGCCCAGCTCGTCGGCGATGCGGTCCGAGAGCTCACCGGCGAGGGGCCGCCGGCCGCCGAGCCGGTCGACGTCCGCATCGACCTGCCGGTCGACGCCCACCTGCCCGAGGACTACGTCTCCGACGGCCAGGCGCGCCTCGAGGCCTACCGGCGGTTGGCGGCGGCGACGACCCAGCCCGAGGTCGATGACGTCGTGGACGAGTGGGAGGACCGCTACGGCCCCCTGCCGCCCGAGGCCGAGTCGCTCATCGGAATCGCCCGTTTGCGGGCCGTGGCGGCCCGGGTGGGGCGGTCCGAGGTCGTGAAGCTCCACCAGGAGGTCCGGATGGGCCCCGTCGACCTCACGGAGTCCCAGGAGGTCCGGCTCCGCCGGCTCACCAAGCGCCGGGGGGTGTTGAAGCCCTCGGAGGGCGTCATCTTCGTCCCTGCTCCCAAGGCGGGCCGGGTGGTCGAGGACCTGCTGGGGTTCCTGGGGGAGATGTGGCCGCCTGCCGGCGGCGGAGCCGCCGACGGGTTCGGGAACGGCTGACCGTTCTCGGCCGGGGGATGTGGGGCGGAGCCGCCGGCGGGTTCGGGAACGGCTGACGCCGTTCTCGGCGGGTGACCCGGCGTACGACGGTACTTCGGTACCTGGTACCACGGACGTCCTGGCGGTAGACCCTCGTCGTACCGTCGTACCGTCGTACCGTCGTACCGTCGTACCGTCGTACCGTCGTACCGTCGTACCGTCGTACCGTCGTACCGTCGTACCGTCGTACCGT
>JBFLKR010000086.1:0-15032 GCA_040883295.1 Acidimicrobiia bacterium | reverse complement strand
GCGGTGCGGGCCGGCGCCAAGGCCATGTTCAAGACGGGCGGCTCCATCGTCGTCACGTCCACCGCCGCCGTGCGGACCGGGTTGCCGAACCACGAGGCGATCGCCGCCGCCAAGGGCGGCGTCGAGGGCCTCACCCGGGCGGCTGCCGCCACCTACGCCACCCGGGGCATCCGCGTGAACGCCGTCGCCCCGGGGCTGGTGCAGACCCCGATGACCGAACGTCTCACCGCCTCCGACGCCTCTCGCGAGGCCTCGCTTGCCATGCATGCCCTCGGGCGATTGGGCAAACCCGACGACATCGTGTCGGCGATGACCTGGCTGCTCGATCCCGCCAACGATTGGGTCACGGGGCAGGTAATCGGCATCGACGGCGGCCTGGGCTCGGTGCGCCCGCGGTAGGTGGCCCACACCGTTCTTGTCGGCTCCGTCCATCACGGGGATGGCCCAGCCCGACAGGAACGAGCATGGACTGTTCCTGTCGCTCTCGGCCTGCTCGGAGACGGCCCAGCCCGACAAGAACAACCGGCGGGGCCACTCACCGGAAGTCTCGGCTCGTCACGCCCTCGACCCCGAACGGGGCGAACCGCTTGGCCACGAGGTTGGTCACCCCGTCCTCGTACTCGAGGACGCCGTCGATGACCAGCCCGGGGTGCTTTCGGGCCACCTCCCGTTCCTGGGCCCACAGGTCTGGGAACACCACCACGTTCAGCAGCCCCGTCTCGTCCTCGAGGTTGAAGAAGATGATCCCTCGGGCCGTGCCGGGACGCTGGCGATGGGTCACGATGCCGCCCACCCGCACCCGGGCGTTGTGTCGCTGCAGTTCCAGCGCCTCCAGACAGGTGAGGCATCCCGCCTCTGTCAGGCGATCACGGATGAATGAGACCGGGTGACGGAGCGACACCCCCGTCGCCCACCGCTCGAGCACCGCCTGCTCCTCCTCCCCCAGCCCCGGCAGGGTCGGGGACTCGACGCCCGGCGCCAGGGCGAGCCGACCGGGGCCGAGCCGGGCGAGCGCCCCCGCCGCCCAGAGCCCCTCCCGCCGGCCGAGCCCGATCGACTCCATCGCCCCCGCCGCCGCCAACGCCTCCAGGGCCTCGACGTCCAGGCCGGTGCGGTGGGCCAGGTCCTCGGGTGCGGTGAACGGGCCGTCGATCCGACGGGCGACCTCGATGCGAGCGGTCTCGGCATGGCCGAGGCCCCGCACCGACGCCAACCCCATCCGGAGCGCCACGGCCGGTCGGAGCGGGTCGTCGACCGGCCCCCGCCCCCGCCGCCACGAGGTGCCGAGATAGGTGACGACGTCGTCGGGGTCGGCGGGGTGGGGCTCGACGGTGGCGTCGTGGGCCGACGCGTTGACGTCGGGGCCGAGCACGACCACTCCATGGCGCTGGGCATCCTGGACGAGCGAGTTCGGCGAATAGAAGCCCATCGGTTGGGCGTTGAGGAGCCCGGCGAGGAACTCGGTCGGGTAGTGATACCGCAGCCACGCCGACATGTAGACGATGTAGGCGAAGCTCACCGAATGGGATTCGGGGAAGCCGAACTGGCCGAACCCCTGCAGCTTCTCCCAGATCTCGTCGGCGGCCGCGCCGGTGATCCCGTTGTGGGCCATCCCGACGTACACCTCGTCGCGCAACCGCTCCATCGCCTGCTCGCTGCGCTTGTGGGTCATCGCCTGCCGAAGCCGGTCGACCTGGCCGGCGTCGAAGCCCGCACAGATCCGGGCGAGCTCCATGAGCTGTTCCTGGAAGATCGGCACCCCAAGGGTCTTGGCCAGCACCGGCTCGGCCGATGGATGCGGGTACCGGACGGACTCCTGGCCGTTGCGCCGCCGCAGGTAGGGGTGCACCGACTGGCCCTGGATCGGCCCCGGCCGGATGAGGGCGACCTCGACCGCCAGGTCGTAGAAGGTCCGCGGTTTCATCTTCGGCAGCGTCGCCATCTGCGCCCGTGACTCCACCTGGAAGAGCCCGACGGTGTCGGCCCGGGTCATCTGGCGGTAGATCGTCGGCTCCTGGGGGATCCGGGCGAGGTCGATCGTGAGGCCGTGGGTCTCGGCGATCGTGTCCACGGCGAGGTGGAGGGCGTTGAGCATCCCGAGGCCGAGCAGGTCGAACTTCACCACCCCGATGAGCCCGCACGACTCCTTGTCCCACTGGAGCACGGACCGCCCCTCCATCCGCCCCCACTCGAGGGGCACCACCTGCCAGAGCGGCCGGTCGGCGATGACCATCCCGCCCGAGTGGATGCCGAGGTGGCGGGGGAAGCCGTCGAGCCGCCGGCAGAGGTCGTAGACGAGGTCGGCGGTGAGACCCTCGGGCAGCGGCTGCTCGGCGGGCAGGGCCTGGGGGTTGCGGGTGTCGAGGTACTTCGACATGCCATCGGCCTGGGCCTGGCTGAATCCGAACGTCTTGACGACGTCGCGGAGCACGCTGCGGGCGCGGTAGGTGATGACGTTGGCGACCATCGCCGCCCGCTCCCGGCCGTAGCGCCGGAAGCAGTACTGGATCACCTCCTCACGTCGGTCGGCCTCGAAGTCGACGTCGATGTCGGGGGCCCGCCCCCGCTCCTCCGACAGGAACCGCTCGAACGGCAGGTTGAGGCGAATGGGGTCGACCCGGGTGAGGCCGATCGTCCGACACACCGCCGAGTCGGCCCCGGACCCCCGGATCTGGCAGTAGATGCCTCGCTCCCGGGCGAAGTTGACGAGGTCCCAGACGACGAGGAAGTACCCCGGGAACCCGAGGCGGCCGATGACGTCCAGTTCGTGGTCGAGGCGGGTCCTCGCCCGGGGATCGATGCCACCCGCCCCGTCGCCATAGACGTCGCGGGCGCCCTCGTACGTGAGGTGGCGGAGGAAGTCCATCTCGTCGCGGAAGTGGCCGGGCATCGGGAAGTCGGGCAGGTCGGGGGCGACGACGTGGAGATCGAAGGCGAGGTCGCGACCGAGGGCGGCCGCACGGGCGACCGCCCCGGGGAACCGGGCGAATCGCCGCTCCATGAGGTCGGCGGGCTTCAGGTAGCGCTCGTCGGTGGGATGGCGGAACCCGTCGTGGGCGGCGAGGTCTCGGCGGCCGGCGATGGCCGAGAGCACCTCGGCGAGGTCGGCGTCGTCGGGGTCGGCGTAGTGGACCTGGTTGGTGGCGACGATGGGCAGCGACAGGCGCCGGGCGACCTCGGCGAGCAGTTCGTTGCGACGGTCGTCCTCGGGCATGCGGTGGTCCCACAGCTCGACGTGGAGGCGGGAGCCGAAGATCGACCGCAGCCGGGCGGCCTCGGCGACCGTCGTGTCGAGGTCACCCCGGACGGCCGCTCGGGGCACGGCACCCTGCCAACAGCCGGTGAGGGCAACGACGTCGCCAGTGGCCGCACAGGTGGCGAGGTCGGCCCACGTGTAGGCGGGCCGGTCCTTCTCGCCTCGGAACTGGGCGGTGGAGACGAGCCGGCTGATCGCCGAGTAGCCGGCGGGTCCGGTGGCGAGCAACACGAGGTGGTCGACGTCGTGGACCTCGAGCGGTTTGGTGCCGTGGGCGCGGACGCTGCGGCCCCGCCGGGTCGATGGGTCGACGCGGCGTTCGTCCTCCCACCGGAGGGCGTCGCCGATCTCGGCGTCGAGGAACGGGTCGCCGTCGGCGGCTGCCTCGGGGGCGATACCGATCTCGGTGCCGTAGACGATGGGGAGACCCACCTCCCGGGCCGCCATCGCCACGTGGACCGCCCCGTAGAAGCCATGGTGGTCGGTGACGGCGAGGGCCTCGTAGCCGAGCGCGGCCGCCGTCTCGACGAGGGCGTGGGGGTGGGAGGCACCGTCGAGGAACGAGAAGTTGGTGTGGGCGTGGAGCTCGGCGTACCCGGCCATGGTCGACCGAGTGTATCGAACATGTGTTCGGTCTGGTCGGGTGGTTCGAGCCCCTCGCGTGGGCGGGAGGCGCTGGCACACTGGCGCCATGCGGTGGACGGCACGCGAGGTGAATCGGGCCCTCGCCTGGCTCGTGGCCTGTGGGGCGGGCACCGGTGTGCTGGCCTTCGCCATCGGCACCGAACCGGGTGGCTGGGTCGTCGTCGCCCACGGCATCCTCGGCCTGGCGGTGCTCGTGCTGGCCCCCCTCAAGGCCCGCATCGCCGCCCGTGGGATCCGCCGGGACCGCCCGGGCCGGGCCACGTCGATCGTCCTGTCGATCCTCGCGCTCGTGACGGTGGCGTCGGGGGTGGCCCTGACGACCGGCGTCGTCGACCGGATCGGGCCCCTCACGTCCATGCAGGTCCACGTCGGGGCCGGCATCGGCACCGCGGTGGTCACCGCCCTCCACCTGCGCAAGCGTCCAGCCCCCAGGCCGACCAACCCGGACCGCCGTCGGTTCCTCCGGGTGGGTGCCCTCGGGGCAGGTGCCGGCCTGCTCTGGCTCGGGACCGAGGGCGTGCTCGCCGCCACCGGCGCCCCGGGCGCCGACCGCCGGTTCACCGGGTCCCACGACCGCGGGTCGTTCGACCCGGGCTCGATGCCCGGGGTGCAGTGGCTCGATGACCGACCCCCGGACCTCGACCCCGAGACGTGGCGGGTGCGGGTCGGCGACGAGGACCTCGACCTGGCCACCCTCACGGCGCTGGCCGACGACACCGTCGAGGCGACGCTGGACTGCACCGGGGGCTGGTTCGCCACCCAGTCGTGGCGAGGGGTGCGCCTCGACCGACTCGTCGACCCGGGCGAGGCCCGCAGCATCGTCGTCCGCTCGGCGACGGGGTACTCGCGGCGGTTGCCGGTCTCCGACCTCGACCACCTCTGGCTGGCCGTGGGGTACGGGGACGAGACGCTGCGCCGCAAGCACGGCTTCCCGGCGCGGCTGGTGGCGCCGGGCCGGCGGGGGTTCTGGTGGGTGAAGTGGGTCACCGCGATCGAGCCATCCCCGGCACCCTGGTGGGTGCAGTCCCCGTTCCCGCTGACGTGACCTCCCAGACCCGTTCTTGTCGGGCCCAGCCAGCCATGTGCCGGCTGGGCCCGACAAGAACGAGCGCGTAGCGTCCACCCCGTGAGCGACGGACCGGTCTACTACCACGACTACCTGGGCCTCGACGAGCTGTTGGCCACCCAGCAGCCACTGACCGGAGCCCACGACGAACTGCTCTTCATCATCGTCCACCAGGCCTACGAGCTGTGGTTCCGCCAGATCCTCCACGAGCTCGGGGCGGTCCACGACCTCCTCGCCGGCGACGACGTGCCCGAGTCGGCGATGCTGCGGCTGGTCGGGCACCTCAACCGAGTGGTGGGCATCCAGCGGATCCTCATGGATCAGCTGGCGACGCTCGAGACGATGACGCCGCTCGACTTCATGGACTTCCGTGACCGGCTCGTGCCGGCGTCGGGCTTCCAGTCGGTGCAGTGGCGGCTCATCGAAAACCGACTCGGCATCCCCCGCGACGCCCGACTCCCCATCGACGGACGGGCGTACACGAGCCGCCTCTCCCCCGAGCACACCATGGCCGTGGCCGCCTCCGAGGAGGGCCCGTCGCTCTTCGATCTCGTGGAGGCGTGGCTGGAGCGGACGCCCTTCCTCGAGGCCCCCGGCTTCGCCTTCTGGGACGCGTACCGAACCTCGGTCGACGAGCTGGCCGCCCGCGAGGCACGGCTGATCGAGGCCAACGAGAACCTCACCGAGGACGCCCGCCTGGCCCAGCTCGCCCGGGCGGACGCCAATCGGGCCCGGTTCGCGGCGCTCTTCGACGACGAGCTGTACGAGGCCGAGCAGGCCGCCGGGGAGCGACGCCTCTCGCGACGTGCGTTCCTCGCCGCCGTGATGATCCACCTGTACCGGGACGAGCCGATCATGCAGCTGCCGTTCCGGATGCTCACCGCCCTCGTCGACATCGACGAGGGGTTCACGACCTGGCGCCACGGCCATGCCCTCATGGCCCGCCGGATGATCGGCGGGCGGATCGGCACGGGCGGCACGTCGGGGTTCGAGTACCTCGCCGAGGCCGCCCGGCGCTATCGGGTCTGGACCGACCTGCTCGACATCGCCACCTACCTGGTCCCCCGCGAGGCCATTCCCCCACTCCCCCCCGACGTGCGAGCGTCGATGGGCTTCGGCTGACCCGCCGCTGCGGTCAGCCGGCGTCCCATGCCTCGGCCAGCCGGGACGCCACCGACGCCGCGTGCCCCTCCGACTCGTACTGGGTGCGCGGCCAGAAGAACCCGCGCAGGCCGTCGCCCTTCCTCCGGGGCACGACATGGGTGTGCAGGTGCGGCACCGATTGGCTCACCCGGTTGTTGGCCGCCACGAACGACCCCTCCGACCCCAGTGTCGCCTCCATGAGCACCGACAGCCGCTGCACCCGGGCGAAGTAGGGCGACAGCAGGTGGTTGGGCAGGTCACCGAGTGTCTCGACGTGTTCGATCGGAGCCACCAACGTGTGCCCGGGGAAGAGGGGTCGGTGGTCGAGGAAACCGACGGCCACCTCGTCGCGGAACACCTCGTGGGCCGGCTCGTCGCCCCCGATGATCCGACAGAACGCACACGACGTCACCACGCCACCTCCGCCAGCGCCCGCAGGGTGCCGACGTCCTGGATGACGCAGGCCAGCTCGTCGGCCCCGGCGTCCCGCCAGCCCCCGAGCCGTTCGGCGACCCGCTCCTTGGGCCCGACCAGGCAGACCTCGTCCACGAGGTCGTCGGGCACCGCCGCCACGGCCTCGCCCTGTCGTCCGTCGAGCCACAGGTCCTGGATGGTGTCGGCCGCCTCCTCGTACCCGTAGCGGGCGGCGAGGTCGTGGTAGAAGTTCTTGCCCTTGGCGCCCATTCCTCCCACATAGAGGGCGAGGCCCGGTTTGGCGGCGTTGCGGGCGGCGTCCAGGTCGTCGTCGATCACGGTCGGCACCATCGGCACGATCCGGAAGCGGTCCCGCTTGCCGGCGTCGCCGGACCGCTCGAAACCGGCGGCGAGATCGTCGCCCCAGATCGCGGCGGCCTGTGACGGCGACCAGAACGTCGGCAACCAGCCGTCGGCGATCTCGGCCGTCAGCGCCACGTTCTGGTGACCGAGCGAGGCGAGGAAGATCGGCACGTCCGACCGCAGCGGGTGGGTGATGCTCTTGAGGGGCTTGCCGAGCCCCAGGGCCCCGTCGCCCGCGTAGGGCAGCTGGTAGTGGTCGCCCTGGTGGGTGACCGGCTCGGACCGTTCGAGGATCGAACGGACGATGGACACGTACTCCCGGGTCCGCCCCAGGGGCTTGCCGTACGGTTCGCCGTGCCAGCCCTCCACCACCTGGGGACCGGACACCCCGAGCCCGAGCATGAAGCGGCCACCGCTCAGGTGGTCGAGGGTGATGGTCGTCATGGCGGCCATCGCAGGGGTGCGGGCGGGCATCTGGAACACGCCCGAGGCGAGCCTGATCCGCTCGGTACGACCGGCCAGCCAGCCGAGGACGGTGGCGGCGTCGGAGCCGTAGGCCTCGGCGCTCCACACCGTCGAGTACCCGAGGCGGTCCGCCTCCTCGGCGAGCTCGAGCTTGTTGCCGGGGCCGCGGCCCCAGTAGCTCATGAAGTAGCCGACGTCCATCGATGCTCCGAGGGGTTGAGGGGCGGGCGACCGACGCTACCGAGGCCGAGGGGTAGCGTCGCCGACCGAGCAAGCACGGAGATCCCCATGGCAGACCTCGAGGTCACCCGCGACGGCCCCGTCGCCATCCTGACGATGAATCGTCCCGAAGCCCGGAACGCGCTGTCCGCCGAGATGGTCGACGGGCTCTCCCACACGCTCCACGCCCTCGAGACCGACGACTCGGTGCGGGCGGTGGTGCTGCGGGGCGCCGGCGAGCACTTCATGGCCGGCGGCGACGTGAAGTCGTTCATGTCGATCGGTGCCGAGATGAGCTCGGGCACGACGCCGATGGATGCCCGCAGCCTCATCCTCCACCGCATCCACCACCTGCACACGGTGATGTTCGCGATGCGGCGGATGCAGAAGCCGATCCTCGCCGCGGTGCGCGGCGCAGCCGCCGGGGCGGGGGTGAGCCTCGCCGCCGCCTGCGACCTCGTCATGGCCGCCGACGACGCCTTCTTCGTCATGGCCTACGTAAACATCGGCACCAGCCCCGACGGGTCGTCGACGTACTTCCTCCCCAAGGCCCTGGGGCTCAAGAAGACCATGGAGTTGGCACTGCTCGGCGAGCGACACACCGCCGAGGCCATGGCCGAGGCGGGTCTCGTCAACTGGGTGGTGCCCACCGGCGAGTTCGAGGACCGGGTGCTGGCCATGGCCCACCGGCTGGCCTCGGGACCGACCCATGCCATGGGCCGGACGAAGGCCCTGCTCTACTCGTCGTACGAGCGGGAGTTCGAGGCCCAGTTGCAGGCGGAGGCGGAGGCATTCGCCTCCTGTGTCGAGACCGGCGACTTCGCCGAGGGCGTGGCGGCTTTCATCCAGAAGCGCCGGCCCGAGTTCCGCGGCGCCTAGTGCGCCTCGGGCCGGACGAGGCGTGGGAGCGGTTGGCAGCCGCCCGCTCCGCGGTGCTCGTCACCCTCGACGCGGACGGGGCGCCGGCGCCGGTGCCGTTCGTGTTCGCCCCACTGGCGGGTCGCCGCCTCGTCACGGCGGTCGACCAGAAGCCGAAGTCGACCCGGCGGCTCGCCCGACTCGCCCAGGTCGAGGCCGACCCACGGGTGGCCGTCCTCGCCGACCACTACGACGACACCGACTGGGACCGTCTCTGGTGGGTGCGGGCCGCCGGCACCGGGACGGTCCACGACACCCGACCCGACGGGGCCGAAGCCCTCGTCGACCGCTACCGCCAGTACGCCGACGCCCCACCGGCAGGGCCCTTCATCGTGATCACGGTGGCCGAGGTCACCGGTTGGGCGGCTACCGTCCGACCGTGACGGACGAAGGCACTCGCCGCCGGCTCATCGGGACCCTCTTCGGGGCCAACGCGCTGTCGTCGACGGCCTTCATCGGGGCCGTCACGATCGCCCCCATCGTGGGCGCCACCCTCACCGGCTCTCCCACCCTCGCCGGCATCCCCTCCACCTTGGCGACCGTCGGGACGGCGGCTGGGTCGCTCGTCCTCGGATGGGCCGGCGCTCGCATCGGCCGCCGCCGATCGTTCGCCGCCGGGTTCCTCATCGCGGCCGCCGGGGCGGCCATCGCCGCCTGGGCGTTGACCGCCGACCGCTTCCTCCCGTTCGTCGCCGGGTTGTTCGTGCTCGGCTTCGGGCGCAGTGCCAGCCAGTTGGCCCGCTACGCCGCCGGGGACCTCCGCACCGAGGACCGCCGGGGGGCCGCCATCAGCACCGTCGTCTGGGCCTCGACGATCGGGGCGGTCATCGGGCCGCTGCTCATCGGTCCCGCGGGCGATGCCGCCCGCGCCGCCGGGCAGGTCGAGTTGCTCGGGCCGGTCGTGCTCGCGGCGGCCGTGTTCGGCGCCGCCGGTCTCATCATCGCCGTCGCCCTCCGTCCCGACCCCCTGGACCTGGCCATCGCCGACGCCCCCTCCGAGGGTCCCGAGCACGTGGCCCACCCCGACGACCTCCGCCTCGGTGCGCTCCTGCGACGGCCCTCGGTCACCCTGTCGTTCGTGGCGCTGGTCACCAGCCAGTTGGTCATGGTGCTGGTCATGACGATGACTCCGGTCCACATCCGGGCCGCCGGGGACGACCTACGGACGGTCGGCTGGGTGATGATGGCCCACACCCTCGGCATGTTCGCCGTGGCCCCCCTCACCGGCCGGTTGGTCGATCGCCACGGCCCGCGGCGGATGATCCTGCTCGGGGCCATCGCGCTGGCGGTGTCCTGCCTGGGGGCCGCCACCGCGACCTCGGCCCAGATCCCGATCCTCATCGTGGCCCTCTTCGGGCTCGGCCTCGGCTGGAACTTCGGTTTCGTCGCCGCGTCCACCCTGCTCCAGGAGGGACTCCAGATCGCCGAGCGGGTGCGCCTCCAGGGACTCGCCGACTCGGTGACCTGGGTGTCGGGCGGGGTCGGGGCGGCAGCCTCCGGTGTCGTCGTGGCGACGACCTCCTACACCGGGCTCGCCCTGGCGGGGGCCGTCCTCACGTTCGGGGTGTTCGTGGCACTCGGGCGATCGCGGGTGCCGGCACCCACCTAGAGGCGCGGCCGTCCGAGCTGGTCCCACTCGGCATCCATCGAGTTCGTCGGCGCCCGAGACGACGACGTCCGGGGCGGGCGCGCAGTCGAGGTCGGGGTCGCGATCGTCGAACTCGATGGCGTTGGGGATGGCCGTCATCGGTTTGAGCCGCACCTGTGGCTTCGAGTTCGATCGGATGATCGTCCACGGGGGCCGCCGCAGTGTCGGGTCGCTCCACCATGCGGTGCGTCATCTCGGTGGAGTCGTCCCACAGGTCCTGGGCCTGCAGGTCGATCTCGGAGAGCTTCCACTGTCGCAGGGGTCGGAGTGCCGCCCCTCCCCGAGGCATCCGCGCCACGAGGTCGGCATCGGGGTCCTGGTGCACGTCCATGGGTCCCGGCTTCGGTCCGGGGAGCCTAAGCGGTGTCGTCGACGGCGACGACGCCCGCCTCGGTCGCCAGGTGGGTCACCGCCACGTCGTGGGGCTCGGTGGGCACCCGGTCCACGATCCGCGCCGCCGGCGCCACCCCCACCCGCACCGCGATGTCACCGCCGGCGAGGAGTCGGTCGAAGTAGGCGGTCCCCCGCCCGAGGCGACTCCCGTCCCGGCCGAAGGCGAGCCCGGGCAGGAGCACGACGTCGACGGGGCCGGTCCAGCGATCGGCACCGGCGACCGGCTGCTCGAAACCGAAGGGGTGCCGTTCCCGGGGCGCCCCGATCGGGTGGATCGTCAGCGATCCGGCGGCCGGGGTACGGGTGACGAGGACGGTGCGGTCGCCCGGCGGCGGCCCGGGGTCGACCTCGCCCGGCATGGCCAGGTACGTGAGGACCACGGCGTCTTGCGACAGCCACCGGTCGAGGTGGCGCCGCACCGCCACCGAGACGGCGTCGACGTCCACCGATACCCCACGCGCCCAGATCCGCCAGACGGCCTTCGGGGCGTCCGGCGGGGGTGGACCGCTAGCCTCCGAGCCCGTGCGCCTCGTCGCCATCACCCTCCGCTTCCTGCTCACCGTACTCGTGATGCCCGTGGCGACCGCCGTCGCCGCGATCAGCGCCATCGCGATCCATGCGGTGTCGCCCGGGTCGTCCGCGATCCAAGGTGTCACCAACTCCTGGTCCCGCCTCTGGTTGGCGGTGACCGGCACCCGCCTGACGGTGCGGGGCACGGTGACCGACACCGGCCGGCCCTACATCGTGATCTCCAATCATGGCTCGTGGCTCGACATCATGGCCAACTTCCTCGCCGTGCCGTTGCCGCTGCGGTTCCTCTCCAAGAAGGAGTTGTTCCGGGTGCCACTCATGGGCCAGGCGATGCGGGCCCTCGGCATGGTGGAGATCGATCGCGAACGAGCCGGCAGCATGCACGACGCCATCAACGACGGCGTCGCCCGAGTCGCCGCCCGAGGCGAGTCCGTGATGGTGTACCCCGAGGGGACCCGTACTCGGACCGGCGAGATGCGGCCCTTCAAGAAGGGTGCCTTCCGGATGGCGATCGACAACCAATTGCCGATCCTGCCGATGACGATCTCGGGCTCCTACGACGCCTGGCCGGCAGGCAAGCTCCCCCGGGGCGGCCACCTGTTGGTCGAGGTGGGCGAGCCGATCCCGACCGAGGGCCTCGGCCGCGAGGACATCGCCGACCTCGCCCACCGGGCCGAGCAGGTCGTCCGCGAGACCCGCGAGCGCCTCGACCGCGAACAGGTGACGGCTCGGGCGTAGCTCTGAAGTACTGGACAACCGGCGGCTTCGCCGCCTCAGTCGTACACCCCCACCAGGAACGTCCGGCCACCGTCGGCGACCTCGCACAGGAAGGCCCCGGCGGTGGTGACCACCTGGTAGCGGTCGACGCTCGGCTCCTGCTGCCACCAGCGACCGGTCCGCCGCCACGGCCCGGCCCAGGAGACCACCTCCACCCAACGGCTGCGGAGCCGCACCCGGGTGGGGATGCCCCCGTCCCACTCGATGGTGAACGGGACCGGCTCGGGGGGCACGAGGGCAGGGGCCGGGCCGGGAGTGCGCCCCGGCCAGGGGGCGTCCGGATCGCGCTCGGGGGCCGGCGGCTCCTCGCCCCAGGTCGCCCAGCGAACCCGGTCGGCCGGGTCCCGCCCACCCTGGGGGCGGGCGGTGACGACCCGTTCGGGACCGAGCAGGCCCTGCAGGTGGGTGAGGGTGCGCTCGGCCTCGAGGATGGCGGCCGTGTCGGTGAAGAAGCCGAGTTGGCGGCCATCGCCCGAGATCTCGTGGGGCGTGAGGCGGAGGGCGACGATGCCCCCGGGGACCCCGCCATCGGACTCGATCCAGGTGCGCAGCTGCCAGGCAACCCGCTCCACGATGGCATCGGCATCGAACGGGTCGACGCGTCGCCAGCGACGTGACCGACCGGCGCCGCCGGCACCCTCGGCGACCACCTCCACGACGCGGGGAGCGACGCCATGGCTCCGAAGGCCGGCCATGAGCCGTCCACCCAACGATCGGGCGACGGCGTCGACCTGTGCGAGCGTCTCGAGTGGCTCCTCGAACTCGGCGGCCACCTCGAGGTCGGCCGGGATCAGCCGGGGGGCGAGGACGGGCGCCTCCCCGGAGGCGAGCCGATGGGCGGTGACGCCGGGGGACCCGAACCGGGGGGCGATCGCCTCCCGGGGCAGGGCGGCGAGGTCGCCGAGGGTGGCGAGGCCCAGCCAGCGGAACGTGGCGACCATGTCCCGGGCTCCCAGGGCCGAGAGGTCTCGGCCGGACAGGAAGGCCACGTCGTCGTCGACCACCACGGCCGGGGCGCCCTCGTCGGCCTTCGCGTCGGTCGCCGCCACCCGGGCGGCGAAGGGACCGGCGGCGACACCGAGGCGGGCGCCGGGGGCAACGGCGTCGATCTCGTCACGCAACAGGCCGAGGAGGGCGGATTCCCCCCCGTGGTAGCGAACCGCGCCGTCGATGGCGACCAGCGCCAGTCCCGGCTCCAGGATCTCCACCCGGGGCACCCGGGCCTCGACGACCCGCACGACCGGCTCGAACCGGCGCG
Source organism: Acidimicrobiia bacterium (assembly GCA_040883295.1). Lineage (GTDB taxonomy): Bacteria > Actinomycetota > Acidimicrobiia > Spongiisociales > JAENVV01 > JAHEFX01. The sequence continues at coordinate 1,936 of JBFLKR010000086.1, read as the reverse complement.
CCTCGTCGGCGTGATCGCGCTCGAGGACGAGAGCTCCGGGGACCAGCGACTCCGCCGCTCGACGGGGCATGCCCCGGTGGGCGCCGAGATCGATGGCGGCCGGCGAGGCGGCCACCACCTCACCTCCTTCCACGACGAGTACCGGTTCGATGGCGAGTCGGTCAGCCGGCGGTGCGTCGGGACGGCGCAGGGGCCACCCGTCCCACCAGATGCAAAGGGTGCGAGCCATCGTCGTCCAGTCGGAGGTGTCGTTCGGTGCCCGCCACGGCCTTGCCGGCCGCACGCAGGCCGAGGCGGCGGTCGGCGAGGTGGCCGACGCCGGATCCCACACCCACCCAGTCGACGTCGACCGACTCGAGGGTGAGGTGGGCCACCCCGGCGGGGACCGTCCCCCGCAGCGGCCGGAGCACGAGACCGACCCGACGCGACCGGGCCCCGGCGGCCGCCCGGCGGACGACGACGTCGGGCACCCCGGGCGGCAGCTCGGCGTACACGGCCTTGACACCGTCGAGGAGCGTGCCGATCACCTGCGGCCAGCGGGTGGCGTCGACGTCGCGCACGAGGACGAACCGCTCGGGAGGGATGCCCACCTCCCACGCCCCCAGCGGGCTGATCCAGCCCCGGACGTCGACGGCGACGACCGGTGCCTGGCGGGCGACGTCGGCGAGGAGGGCGAGACCCACCCGGGTGAGCCCCGAGCCGGGATCCCCGTGGAGGGCGACGACCTGCCCCGGCACGAGGGTGAGGAGCCGATCGTCGGCGGTGCGAAGCTCGGGACGGCCGAGCCGCTCGGCGAGGGCGCGACGGTGGGCGGCGGGATCGTCGACCGGAGGCGCCCCGAGGGACGTCGGTCGTTCGGTGATGATGGGCATCGACGCCCCCTCTGCCGGACCTGGTGCCACGCCGGTCGGGGCGACGCCGTCGCCCGTCGAAAGGGGGCGCCGCCCACCGGAGGATCCGGGGTGAGCGGTGGATCGTGGGCGGCGCCCCCGGTCGACCGGAACCGAACCATACCGAACACATGTTCGATTGGCAAGAGGGCGAAATTGTCCGGACTTTCTCCTCCACGACCGACCCGGTGCCCCTAGCGTGATCATCAACTGGGAGACATGGGAGGACACATGCACCGGAGGATCTGGCTTGCGATCGCGGCCATCGGGTTGGCCGTCGCCGCCTGCGGCGGCGGAGGTGACACGATCGAGGCGACGGCCACCGAATACGCCTTCGATCCCACTTCGTGGACGGTCACCGCCGGGGAGGAGGTCACGCTCACGCTCACGAACGAGGGAGCCGAGGAGCACGAGTGGGCCCTGCTGTCGGACGAGATCGAGTCTGAGGCCGAGTTCACCGAGGACCTGGTCATCTGGGAGATGGAGGCCGCGTCGGGCGCCAGCGCCCAGGGCACGTTCACGGCCCCCGCCGCGGGCACGTACCAGGTCGTCTGCGTCATCCCCGGCCACTTCGACTCGGGCATGGAGGGTGCCCTCACCGTCGAGGGCTGAGCGCCAGCCCGCCGGCTCGCGGCCGATGGGCGTGCGGTGAACCGGGTGGCGGCGCAGTCACCTGATCTGCTGTTGGGGATCCCCGTCGGGCCAGTCGGGCGGCACATGCCCGGGGGCCCGCTGGACCCCCACGACCGGCCGGCCGTCCACGAGGACCATGTGCCAGTCGTCCTCGACGTCGACCGTGCCGCCGAGGACGCCGGACCAGAAACTGCTCTCGGCGCCGAGGGCGGCGGCATCGAAGACGACGACCCGATGGTTGATCGTCACGTGGACATCCTTTCGGAGCACCATCGGTGATCGCCGAACCCACGGCGCTTGACGGGACGAGTCACGCGCCGTCCTCACCCACGAGCCCCATGCCCTCCCAGTCGTCGCCCAACAGCCGCGACAGGGACCGATCGGCGAGCGGGGCGCCGCCGGTCTGGCACGTC
>JBFLKR010000085.1:0-3962 GCA_040883295.1 Acidimicrobiia bacterium | reverse complement strand
GTAAGGTGCGTCGTGCATCCGCCGGGTTAGCTCAGTTGGTCAGAGCAGCCGCCTTGTAAGCGGCAGGTCGCGGGTTCGACTCCCGCACCCGGCTCCGAACTGCAGTGCCGAGACCGGACGGGGTCTGGTCCGGGCACCGGAGTAGGTGGAATCGACCTGCACCGAACCAAGAGTTCGCCGGGGGCGAACCTTGGTCTACGGGTGCCCCGTTCGTAGAGTGATGCGGACGTTTTCCCCGGCCCCCTGGAGCTCTGCGTGGGATCGCACCTGAAGCCCGGCCGATCGCGGTTTGCGTGGGAGGTCACTCGATACCTGTTGGCGTGGGCGCTCGTCGTCTCCGCGGTCGTCGGGCTGTTCTGGTTGCTCCAGGAGGTCCTCCCCGACGTCGTCGGCCCCAACGCCACCAGTACCACGCTGGCCGCCGACACGACCACCACCGCTCCCGTCGACACCTCCACGACCGTTCCTGCCGAGACGACCACGACCACGATCGCAGGCACCACGACCACCAGTTCGACCGTGACCACCACGACCCTCCCCCCCGTGCGCCCCCCCGAGGAGGTGACCGTCCTCGTCCTCAACTCGACCCCGCGGGTCGGGCTGGCCGCCGGTATCGCCGCCGACCTCGCCGACCTCGGCTACGTCGTCGTCCAACCGGCCAACGCCACCCCCAGGAGGCCGGTCACCGTCATCCTCCACACCGAGGACTTCGCCCTCGAGGCGCTGGCGCTGAAGGACGCGGCCTTCGAGGAGGATGCGATCGTGGGACTCGACGACGAGGGCCGCACGACCGACGACGTCCCCATCGTCGTGATCCTGGGCGATTCGTTCCAGCCGTGACCGCCGCCACACCCGATGGGGGATCCGCCCCGGCGGCCCCGTCCGACCGGTCGCCGTCGACGCTCGGTGTCAGTGGCTCGGCGCTGTCGGCGACCTGGGCCTGGCTCACCCTCGGAGCCGCGCTCATCGTGCTGGGCGCCGTGGTCGTCACCGGGTTCGCTGCCCGCGCCATCGTCCTCGACGTCGTCGCCCTCTGGCCGATCGGCGCCGCTGCGCTGGTCGTCGTGCCGGTGGCGATCGTCCTCGGTCGGCGAGTCCCGGTGCTCTGGGTCGTCATCCCGCTGCTGCTGCTCACCTGGGTACTCGGCGGCGTCGCCTGGTTCCTCGCCGACGGCCCGGGCGGGCCCCCGTCGCGTGCCGCCGACCTGGTCGGCCCCACCGTCGACCCGGAGCTCGGCACCCTCGAGGTGGCGATCGACGGGACACTGACGATCGCCCCCATCGTGGATGCCGCCTACGCGATCGCCCCGGCCCTCGTCGGCGGTGACGTCGGCCCACCGGAGTCCTTCGACGCTCTCGACGACGGCGCCCTCTCCATCGTCACCCGGGTTCGGGAGGCCGCCGGCTGGTACGAGTCGGCCGGTTGGCGGCTGGGGCTGCGGCCGGGACCGGTGTGGACCCTGTCCGTGGTCGCCGACCGCATCGACGCCGACCTCGGGACCATCGCCATCGACCGCCTCGACGTCGCCGGCGACGGAGTCGTGCGGCTCGGTGTCGGATCGGGTGCCGTGTCACAGGCCGGCGGTACGCTCACCATCGTGATCCCACCCGACACCGCCGCCAGCGTCGTCGGCCCCGCCACGGTCCCCGACACGTGGACGCCCACCGCGGACGGAGCTGCCGCACCCGTGGCCGGCGACGGCTACCGGATCGAGGTCCTCGCCGGATCGCTCACCATCGAGGAGGCCGGGTCGTGACCGCCCGGGACCTCGGCGACGGCGCCCGCCGGGTCGCCCTCGTCGCGTGGGCTGCCATCGGCGTGCTGGTGCTCGGTGGCATGCTCGCCTGGCTGGGCATCAGGATGCAGGTGCTGGTGATCCCAGTGGTGTTCGCGATGGTGATCGTCTACCTCGCCAATCCCACGGTTCGCTGGTTGGCAGAGCGGGGAATCCCCCGGACGCTCGGTACCACCATCACGTACCTGCTGGGCACCCTCACCCTGATCGCCGTCTTCGTCTGGACCGCCCCGGCGATCCGGGACCAGGCCGTCCAGCTCGTGGAGCGCCTCCCGGTCATCTACGACGACGTCGTCGCCCTCATCGAACGGACCCTGGCGCTCGTCGGCGTCGACGTCGCCATCCTCACGTTCCAGGAGCTCGTCGACCGCATCGGTGACTTCGGCATGGCCGACCTCGACGTCGACCTGCAGGCGACCCTCCAGGACCTCGTCGGGCGGGTCTTCAGCGCCGCGCTGTCGGTCTTCGAGGCGTTCGCGCTGTTCCTGGTGGCGCCGGTCGTGGCGTTCTACATCCTCATCGACCTGCCCCGCCTCGGCCAGACCGCCGTCGACCTGCTCCCCGAACGGACCCGGGGCGAGACCCTCCACGTCGCCCAACGCCTGAGCCGGGCGCTCGGCGGATTCGTCCGCGGACAGCTGCTGGCCGCCTCGTTCGTGGCGGTCCTGTCCGCGATCGGGTACCGCATCATCGGTCTCGACCTGTGGCTGATCGTGGCGATCATCGCCGGCCTCTTCAACATGATCCCGTTCGTCGGGCCGTGGATCGCCGGCACCCTCGCGGTCGGCGTCGCCCTCGTGTCGGGCAGCCTCGGGACGGTCATCGCCGCCGCCGTGGTCGCCCTCGTCGTCCAGCAGCTCGACAACAACTTCGTCAGCCCGCTGGTCCTGCGGGCCACCGTCAAGCTCCACCCGGCCCTCATCATCCTCGCCCTGTTGGTGGGTGGCTCCGTCGGTGGGCTGCTCGGCCTCATCCTCGCGGTGCCCGTCGTCGCCGTCGCCAAGGTGCTCATCGGTCACCTCTGGCGCACCCGGGTGCTCGGCGAGCCCTGGGAGCAGGCCGTCGAGGCGATCGTCCACGAACCCGACCCGTCGGCGACCGCCGAGATGCTCGCCGTGCGGATCCGCTCCCGCCGCACCAAGGACAGCGGATCGGGGCCGGCCCCGCCCGAGCCCGGCACCCCGACCCCCGTCGACTGACCATGCTCGACTTCGTCATCGGTACCGCCTTCGCCGCGCTGGCCGTTCGGGGCTGGCTGCGGGGCCTGGTGCGGGAGTTCTTCGACCTCGTCGGCCTCGTGATCGGCGCCGTCGCCGGCTTCCGCTTCGCCGAGCCTGCCGGGGCGTTCGTCGCCACGTGGTCGGGTGCGACTCCCGGCACCGCCCGGGTCCTCGGCGGCGTCGGCGTCTTCCTGTTGGTCGGCATCGCGGCCTCGATCGCCGCCCACTTCGCGGCGCGAGCCATGCGGCTCCCCGGGTTCGGCCTCACCAACAAGGTCGGTGGGGCGGTCTTCGCGGCTGGTTGGGGGTGGGTGCTGGCCACGGTCGTCTTCTCCCTGCTGGCACTGGCGCCCCTACCGCCCGTGTGGCAGGAGACGCTCGACGGATCCCAGGTGGCGTCCGCCCTGGTGGACCCCGACCAGCCGGTGCAGGCCGCCTTCCGGCGGCTGTCGGGAGACGACACCCTGACCGCGGCCCTCGGACTCGATGCCCTCCTCGATGGCCAACACGTGGTGCTCGAGCCCGACGAGCAGTACCCGCTGGAGGCGGCCGACCCGGCGGTGCTGGAGCGCCGTCCGGAGTTGGAGGCGGAGATGGTGGACCTCGTCAACGACGAACGGCTCGACGGCGGGCTCGTGCTCCTGGCCGCCAACCCGGTGCTGTCGCAGGTGGCCGCCGACTACGCCCGGGACATGGCCGAGGGCGGGTTCTTCGGCCACGTCGACCCGACGGGGCGGACCGTCGTCGACCGGGTCGACGAAGCCGGGGTTCCCTACCGGGTGGTGGGCGAGAACCTGGCGCTGGCGGCCACCCTCGGAGTGGCCCACGACGGGCTGATGGCCTCGGAGGGCCACCGCGCCAACATCCTCGGCCCGTCGTGGTCGGAGATCGGGATCGGCGTCATCGAGGGCCCCCGCGGCCTCATCGCAGTCCAGGTGTTCACGGG
>JBFLKR010000084.1:0-4054 GCA_040883295.1 Acidimicrobiia bacterium | reverse complement strand
GCAAACCGACACCCGCCAGGGGGGATGGGCCCCACGGAGCGACGCAGGAGGCCGGTAGGAGGTGTCTGGTACTCAGTACTCAGTACTCAGTACTCGGTACGACCCCCGAAAGGTGCCCCCTATCCGCCCTCGTACAGGGCCTTCACCTCGGTGAGGCGGTCCAGCTCCGCCAGCACCTCGTCGGGGGGGAGGGAGTCGACGTCGAACAGGGCCCGGTGGGCACCCTCGGCGGCGATGGCCTCGAGGGCCGCGGGCTCCGGGCGGACGCCATAGGCGGTGATGACCCAGTCCGTGGGATCCACGCCGCGGCGGTCGGCCTCGGCCCGGAAGGTGGCCATCGACTCGTCGAACCGGCGGCCGAAGGGCATCCACCCATCGGCGTGGTCGAACACGACGTCGAGTCCCTTGGGGCCGGGGCCCGTCCCGACGTGGACCGGGGGCCGGGGTGCCTGCACCGGCTTGGGCCACGACCACGACGGCTCGAGCGAGACGATCTCCCCGTCGTAGGCGGCGACCTCCTCGGTCCAGATGGCGGTCATGAGGTCGATCGACTCGGCGACCCGCCGGAACCGGGTCCCGGGGTCGGTGCCGTGGGTCGCCATCTCCTCCCGGTTCCAGCCGAACCCGACGCCGAACTCGAACCGCCCACCCGACAATCGGTCCACGGTGGCGACCTGCTTGGCGAGCCAGACGGGGTCGCGCTGGGCGACGAGCGTGATGGCCGTCCCGAGCCGCAGGCGTTCGGTGACCATGGCGGCGGCGCCGAACGCGGTGAAGGCGTCGTGGGTGCGCCAGTACTTCTCGGGTAGCGGCGCAGCGCCCTCGCGGCCACCCCAGGGAGTGGTACGCCGCACGGGAATGTGACTGTGTTCGGGGAACCAGAGACTCTCGAACCCCCGCGCCTCCACCTCCCGGGCCAGGCGAACCGGGTCGAGGGTGGTGTCGGTGGGAAAGATGACGATGCCGAGGTGCATGGTCACGACGCTACGGGCAGACGAGGCCGGTGGTGTCGACGTCCATGACCCGGACGTCGCCGTCGCCCATCGTCGACCGCAGGGCGGCGGCGACGGCATCCACCGAGTCGACGGCGACGAAGGCGATGACGGACGGCCCAGCACCCGACCAGGCCGCGTGGGGGGCCCCGGCGTCGCGGGCTGCCCGGATGAGGTCGTCGGCGATCGGGTTGAGGCGCGCCCGCGGCGCCTCGTGCAACTCGTCCCAGGTGGCGGCCGCCAGTACGTCGCCGTCGCCGGACCGCAGCCCTTCGAGGAGCGCCGTCAACCGGGCGAGAGAGCGAACGACGACCGGCCGCGGGATGGTGTCGTCGAGGATGCCCCGTGCCTCCTTGGTGGGGAGCACCCCGTCGGGGATGGCGAGCACGACCCGCCAGCGGGACGACAGGGGCAGGGGCAGCGGATCACCGGCGGTCGTGACGGCCACGAGGCCACCGAACACGGCGGCGGCGGCGTTGTCGGGGTGGCCCTCGATCTCGGCCACGTGGTGGAAGACCCGATCGGCGTCCGCAGACACCCCACAAGCCCGCCAGGTGGCGGCAGCCGCCGCCGCCCGCACCGCGGACGAGGAGCCCAGTCCCTTGCCGAGGGGGATCTCGTTCGTGACCTCGAGGGCGAGGGGACGATCGGCGAGCTTCCGGGCGGTGTCGAGCGCCAGATCCTCGGCCCCGACGGGCGGCGCCAGGGCCGTCCGGTGGGCCACCGACCACTCGTCGGCCTCCCGCGCCGTCACCGAGCACCGGAGGCCCAGCGCGAGGGCCAGGACGTCGAAGCCGGGACCGATGTTGCCGGACGAGGCGGCGGCCGATGCGGTGCTCACGGCCGGGATGTTCGCACCGCCCCGGGGGCCGGACGAATCAATCCGGCACGGCGAGTGGGGACTCGGCCACGACCGACCCCGAGACGGTGACCCGTCCGTCGTGCCACGACACCGCCAGCCGGGAGGGGTGGCCCATCTCGGCCCCTTGGCTCACGAGCACGTGGCCCTCGTCCTCCCCCGCCACCACCAGCCGCTCGACCAGGGCCACGGCCGCCGAACCGGTCGCCGGGTCCTCGGCCACCCCCAGTCCGCCGGCGAAGAAGCGGGCGTGGACCCGACCGTCCGGCAACCGGGCCCAGGCGTACACCTCGCCCCACCCCGGGTCGGGCACCACCGCCGACACCGCCTCGGCCGACGGCAGCTCGCAGACCACGTAGGGCCGGGGCATCTCCACGACGGCGACGTCGCCGGCCTCGAGGCCGACCGGCGCCGACTGGTCGGTGTGGACCGGCCGACCCAGATCGACCACGAACTCGGCCATGCCGTCGACGGCGCCGACCTGCACCGGCCCGATGCCGGTGTGGAGCACGACGGGGTGCCGATTCCGCTGGTACAGCCACCAGGTGACGCCCACCAGCGGGTGGCCGGCGAAGGGGAGCTCGGCCGTCGGCGTGAAGATCCGTACGGTCGGCTCGTCCTCGTCCGGGTCGAGGAAGATCGTCTCGGAGAACCCCACGGCAACGGCGATCGCCTGCATTCGGCCGGGGTCGAGGACCCGACCGACGATGCCGAGGTGGTTGCCTCCCTCCCGCCCCCGGGTGAAGACGCGCACGACGTCCACGTCCATGGGGAAAAACTACCCACCCCGGTATCGTCGGGCCGTGGCCGAAATCCTCGGACTCGACGACATCCTCACCGAGCTCGTCCTCGGGCTCGGCCTCGCGCTCCTCGTGGGCAACGGCTTCGCGATCTACCAGCACGTGCGGGGCCGGCGCCCCGCCGACGCCACCGGCGGCTTCCGCACCGGACGCGTCATCTTCCTGATGGCGGTCGGCGTGGTCATGGCGGTGTGGGGCGGGATCAGCACGTTCACCGGGTGATGCGGGTCCGGCTCACCTCCGACGACATCACCACCCTGGGGGTCGATGCCGTCGTCAACGCCGCCAACGGCCGCCTGCAGGGCGGTGGGGGCGTCGACGGGGCCCTCCACCGGGCGGCCGGGCCCGAGCTCGCCGAGGCCGGGCGGGCCCACGTCGAGCGACACGGGCCGCTCCCGGTAGGCGGGGTGTTCGTCTCCGACGGGTACCGGTTGCCCGCCCGCTGGGTGCTCCACACGGTCGGCCCCGTCTGGGACGAGGACCGGCCCGAGGAGATGCGCTCGCAGCTGGCCGCCTGCTACCGGGGCTGTCTCGACGCCGCCGAGCGACTCGGGGCGAGCACGATCGCCTTCCCGAACATCTCCACCGGTGTCTTCGGCTACCCCAAGGACCGGGCCGTCGACGTGGTCGCCGACGTGCTCGCCGAGCGGGACCTCGGGCTCGACCAGGTCGTCTTCTGCCTCTTCGACCCCGAGAACCGGGCCCTCTACGAGGCCCACCCGGCGTTCGCGGACGCCGAGCGGTAGTCGGCGGGCTCGGTGACACCTGCCAGGTAGAGCGGGTGGCGGGGCTGCCCGTTGACCGTCACCCCGAGGCACTGGGCTGCCACCCCGGCCGCCACCAGCCGGTCGACGACCCTGGATCCCCGACTCCGGTACCACCCACCCGAACCCCAGGCGAGCACGACCCGGTCGGCACCGGCAACCGCAAGGTCGATGGCCTCGTCGGCATGAGGGCCCTCCGGGTCGTCGTGGCCGACCAGGCCCTGGGGGTCGGTCGATCGGAGCGAGAAGAGGTTCACGACCTCGGCGGACCCGAAGCCCCAGGCCACCGAGAAGCCGACGACGCGGCGCAGCGTCTGGTCGGCGACGTCGGCCGTCGCCGTGGAGGGATTGAGCAGGCACCAGGCGATCCGGGGTCGATCGGGGTCCCACGTCCGGGAGAGCCGGTAGCGCCGGGTGCCGCAGGAGGACTCCACCGAGGTACCGGCCCCGAGTTCGTCGACGCCCGTGCGCACGACGCACCCGTCGGGGACCGGGAGCAGCAACGGGTCGGGTGCCGGCATGGCGCGCACCCTATCGACTCGCATCGTCGGATCGGGGGAGTCGATAGCCTCGGACCCGATGCCGGACCTCCCCACCTTCGTCTCCCACCTCGAGTGCTCCGCCACCGGCGAGCGCCAT
>JBFLKR010000083.1:0-8835 GCA_040883295.1 Acidimicrobiia bacterium | reverse complement strand
TGGGTGGTGCCCGGAGGCGTCCGGTGGCGGGCGTCGCCGTGACCTGCCGCTCCCATCCGTCGCCGCGACTGCCCTCGTACCCGTGCCGATGCCCCCGCCCGACAAGCTCTGTGCCACCTGCGGCCGTCGTTTCGCCTGGCGACGGAAGTGGGCCGACGACTGGGAGGGCGTCCGGTACTGCTCGGCGGCGTGCCGTCGTCACAAACCCGGTGACCTCGATCGCCGTCTGGAGCAGGCGATCCTCGACCTCCTGGCCGAACGGGACGGATCGATCTGCCCGTCGGAGGCGGCTCGCCGCGTCGATCCCGAGGGGTGGGGGGACCTCGTGGAGCGCACCCGTCGCGCCGGGCGTCGTCTGGCGGCCGTTGAACGCGTCACGGTCGTCCAGCGAGGACGCCCGGTGGACCCGTCGGACGCCCGAGGGCCGATCCGCTACGACCACCCCCGGTAGCCCGCCCGGGGTCGATCGGTACCCTGCCGGGCCGATGTCTCGCCTCCCCCGGCTCCTGGTCCTCCTGCTGGTGCTCTCGGCCTGCACGGATGTCGTCGTCCCGACGGGCTCCCCGTCGACATCCTCGACCGTGGCGGCGACGACCACGACGGCCACCGACCCGGCCGAGGCCGCCACGCGCGCCGAGGTGGAGGCCCTCGCCGGGGACGTGGAGCGACTTCGCGGCCTGGAGTTCGTCGACCCCGTCGTGGTGGACATCGTGGCGCCCGGCGAGTTGGACGACCGCTGGGACGCCCTGGTCACCGCCGAGCTCGCCCGCCAGGACCTCGAGACGGAGGGGGCGTTGCTGCGCCTGCTCGGGGTCCTGCCGGTCGGCGTCTCGCTCGAGGCGGCCTATCGGGAGGTCTACGCCGACCCGGTGGCAGGGTGGTACGACCGGGTCGAGGGAGCGGTGGTCGTGGCACTGGACGAGGAGCCCCTGGAACCCGCCGATCGGGCCGTCCTGGTGCGCGAGCTCGCGCTCGCCCTCGCCGACCAACGATTCGGGACCTCCGAGGCGCTCGCCGAACTCTCCGATGGCGGCGACGTCGACGCACTCCTCGCCCGGGAGGCCCTCGTCGAGGGGGAGGGGGCGTACGTCGAGGCGGCGTGGATCGCCGGCTTGCCCGCCGAGGAGGCCGAGAAGCTCGTCGCCTCCGCCGGTGCCACGAGTCGCTTCGACCGCCTCCCGACCTTCCTCCGCCGCCAGTTGCTGTTCCCGTACCTCGGCGGGCTCGCCTTCCTCCGGGCCGTGGCGCCGACGCTCCTCGAGGTCGACGCCGTCCACGAGCGGCCCCCCGTCAGCACCGAGCAGGTGATCGACCCCGAGGCCTGGCAGCTGCGGGAGGCACCCAAGTCGGTCGGCATCCTGTCACCGGTGCCCGCCGGCCACGAGGTCGCCGAGGCGTCGACCTGGGGCGCCGCCCGCCTCGAGGCACTCCTCGGCTCCGTGGTGGAGGCGGGGCCGTTGGCGGCTGCCGTCGGCGGATGGGGCGGCGACGCCTACCGGGTGCTCCGGGCGGGCGACGACACCCTGTTCCAGCTCCACCTCGTCGGCGACGACGCCGACGACCTCGGTGAGCTCGCAGCGGCGTTCGACACCTACCTGCGGGCGTCCGTGGCGGGCGCCGATGCCTGGCGACTCCTCACCGACGGCACCACCCTCGTCGTCCTCGTCGCCGACGACCCGGCCACCCTCGAGGTGATCGCCGTCGGCCTCGTCGGCTTCGAGGACGTGGTGGTCGACGACGGCTGAGGGGCTTCCGGTCCGGTACCGACCCTCGTACCGTGGCGGGTGTTGCTGCTCGAGGCCCCGGGCTGGGCGTCGGGGCCGGTGCGGCTCGCCGGCCGCTGGCCCGACCGGCTGGTCGGCCTCCTGCTCCGGGCCGACCACGGCCTCCTCCTGGCCCCGTGCCGATCCGTGCACGGTCTCGGGATGGTGGAGCCCCTCTGGGTCGCCGGCCTCGACCGTGATGGGCGCGTGCGCCGGGTCGGCCTGCTCGCACCGGGTGGCGTGTGGTCCGACCCGAGCGCGGATGCGATCCTCGAACTGGCCTGGTGGCGGGACCCGCCCCCGACGGGCGAGCGCCTGGTGGCCCGGCCGATAGCCTGACCGGGTGCCCGGCCGCCTCGTCCTCTGCGCCACCCCGATCGGCAACCTCGGGGATGCCCCACCCCGACTCGCCGACGAGCTGGCCGCCGCCGACGTCGTCTTCGCCGAGGACACCCGCCGCGCCGCCAAGCTCCTCGCCCACCTCGGCCTCGATGTGGCGGTCCGGTCGTTCTTCGTCGGCAACGAGGCGATGCGATCCGAGGAACTCGCCGAGCGGCTGGCTCGGAGCGAGCGCGTGGCGCTCGTCACCGATGCCGGCACCCCGGCGGTGGCCGACCCCGGCGTGGCGGCAGTGCGAGCCGCCGTCGCCGCCGGAGCCGAGGTCTCCGTCGTGCCGGGTCCCTCGGCGGTGACGGCGTCGATCGCCGTCGCCGGCCTCGGTGGCGACCGGTTCTCCTTCGAGGGCTTCCTGCCCCGCCGCGGTCGCGAGCGGACCGAGCGGCTCGCCGCGGTCGCGTCCGCCGACGCCCCGGTGGTCCTCTTCACCACCGGGCCCCGCATCGTCGACGACCTCGGCGAGCTGGCGGCGGTGGCCGCCGACCGCGAGGTGGTGGTCTGTCGGGAGTTGACCAAGCTCCACGAGGAGGTCTGGCGGGGACGTCTCGCCTCGGCGGCCTCCCATTGGTCGGGAGCGACCCGCAAGGGCGAGTTCACCGTGGTCGTCGCCGCCGCCCCGCCGGAGCCGGCCGGGTCGATGGACGACGCCGAGACGGCCGCCCGGGCGGCGGTGGCCGCGGGGGAGCGGCGGTCGGTTGCGGCTCGGGACGCCGCCCATCGGTTCGGCGTCGACCGGGGCGAGCTCTACGACCGGTTGGTCAGCTCCGACGAGCAGGCCTGACACACGCCGCGACCCTTGAAGGGCGTCACGTCCTCGGTCGACCCACAGAGGGCGCAGGTGGCCTCGAGCTTGCGGAGCACGATGGCGCCGTCCTCCACGGCGAAGGCCAATTCGTCGCCCTCCCTGATCCCGAGCAGGCGGCGGGTCTCGGCGGGCACCACCACCCGTCCCAGGTCGTCGATACGGCGGCTGATCCCGGTGTCCATGGTCGGTGATCGTAGAGGTCGTCGGTACGCTCGTCGGCGATGGTTCGGTCAAGCACTGACACTGCGAGAGGGCCCGGGGGGGCGAACCAGTGCCCCACAGGAAACTCCCCCGTTGGGGGGATGGGCCCCACGGAGCGAAGCGGAGTGGGAGGGGGGACCCGCGTCGCGTCCGAGGAGCCGCATCATCGGGTGCTTCGCCGCTCTCAGGAGCCGCGCTCCTCGGTGGGTCCCATCCCCCCTCCGGGGGGATCTCCTCGTCTGTTGCGAGGTGCTCCTGATGTGGGTTGACACCCACTGCCACCTGCAGTTGGCCGACGAACCCGCCGAGGCGTTGCTCGCCCGGGCCGAGGGGGTGGTCGACTGGGTGGTGGTGCCGGGCATCGACCTCGCCAGTTCCCGGGCGGCGATCGAGTTGGCGGCCGCCCATCCGGGTCGGGTGTTCGCCACCGCCGGCCTGCACCCCCACGACGCCGAGCGATGGCCCACCGAGGCCGACGGCATCGCCGAGCTCGTCGGTGACGTGGTCGCCATCGGGGAGACCGGTCTCGACTACTACCGCGACCTGGCACCGCGCGATGCCCAGCGCGAGGCATTCTCGGCCCAACTCGCCCTGGCCGCCGACCACGGCCTCCCGGTCGTCGTCCACACCCGAGACGCCTTCGCCGACGTCTTCGACCTCGTCGGGGCATCGGGGCATGCCGAAGCGGTGATCCTCCACTGCTGGACCGGTGGACCGCGGTGGACCAAGCGGTTCCGCGAGCTCGGGGTCACCTTCTCCTTCGCCGGGCCCGTCGCCTTCGAGACCGGCGAGACCGTCCGGTTCGGCGCCGCCGAGGTGCCGCCGGCCCGCTGCCTCGTCGAGACCGACACCCCCTACCTGTCGCCGCCACCCCATCGAGGCGAGCCGAACGAGCCGGCCCGGGTGGCCTTCGTCGGGGCCGCCCTCGCCGAGGTCTGGGGGATGACGCCGGACGAGGTCGCCGCCGTCACCTCGGCGAACGCCGCCCGGGTCCTCGGCCGTGGCTGACACCGCCCAGACCCGCCGGGAGGTGCGGTCGCTGCTCGAGCGCCACGGCCTGCGGCCCCGCAAACGACTCGGCCAACACTTCCTCGCCGACCCCAACATCGTCGACAAGATCGTGCGGGTGGCCGGCATCGGGCCGGGGGACCGGGTCGTGGAGATCGGCCCGGGCACCGGCACCCTGACGGCCGCGCTGGCTGCCGCCGGGGCCCGCGTGCTCGCCATCGAGATCGACGAGGGCCTCGCCCCGGTGCTCGCCGAGACCGTCGGTGGCTCGGACCTCGTGGAGGTCCGCTTCGGGGACGCGGCCCGCATCGACCTTGCCGCCGAACTGGACGACGGGCCGTGGGCGCTCGTCGCCAATCTCCCCTACAACGTCGGGACCCCGATCGTGCTCGACGTGCTCCGCCACGTGCCGACCGTCACCCGGATCGTGGTCATGGTCCAGGCCGAGGTCGCCGGCCGGTTCGCGGCCGAACCGGGGACCGGCGAGTACGGGCTGCCTTCGGTGGTGGTAGGCCTCCATGCCGCCGTCCGTGGTCGTTTCGACGTGCCGCCGCAGGTGTTCGTGCCACCTCCGACCGTCGGCTCGACGGTGATCGCCCTCGAGCGCCGCGGCGCCGACCCTCGGGCCGAACGGGCCATCGAGTTGGCCGCGGCCGCCTTCGGCCAGCGCCGCAAGATGCTGCGGTCGTCGCTGGCCGGCGTGCTGGCCGACCCGGTCGCCGCCCTCGAGGCGGCCGGCATCGACCCCACCGAGCGGCCCGAACGGCTGCCCCCCACCGCCTGGCTCGAACTGGTCGACCACGCATGAGGTACCGGGCACCGGCCAAGGTCAACCTCGCCCTCGGGGTCGGTCCCCTCGACGCGTCGGGCTACCACCCCCTCGACTCCGTGGTCCAGGCCATCTCACTGTCCGACGACGTGGTGGTCGAACCGGCCGCCCGGGACATGGTGGTCGTGACCGGCGACGCACCTCCCGGGCCCGACAACCTGGCGATGCGGGCCGTCACCGCGCTCCGGCGCCGGGTCGACGTGCCCCCGATCCGCATCGAACTCACCACGCGGATCCCGGTGGCCGCCGGGCTCGGTGGGGGGTCGGCCGACGCCGCTGCGGCGCTCGTCGCCGCCGGCCGCCTGGTCGGCTTCGCCGGCGACCTCGTGCCGATCGCCGCCGAAGTGGGCTCCGACGTCCCGGCACTGCTCGTCGGGGGGACCACGGCCATGACCGGTCGGGGCGAGGTGGTCGACCCGCTTCCGGCCGTCGCCGGGGTCCGGTGGCTGGTGGCCGTCCCCCCGTTCGGGGCGGCGACGGCTGCCGTCTATCGCCGGTGGGACGCGCTCGGCGGCCCGGTCGGCGAGGAGAAGCCGTGGCCGGCGACCACCGGCGCGATCGGCCGGCCGGTCCGCAACGACCTGGAGCCGGCAGCCCTGGCCGAGGTCTCCGGTCTCGGGCAATGGCTGGCAGCGCTGGGGGAGGTGGCCGGACGGCCGGCGATGGTGTCCGGCTCCGGCTCCACGGCCTTCGTCGAGGTCGACGACGAGGCGCCACTGGAGGCGGCGAGGTCCCACGCCCTGCTCGGGAGCGGCCGTCTGCTGGCCACCGTGGAGCCGGTCGCCCACGGCCCCCGACCCCACTGAGCCGTCCTGCGCCGCCGCCGGTACCATGGCGACGCACCCCGATGGGGGGTGGTGTAACTGGCAGCACGGCGGGTTTTGGTCCCGTCAGTACGGGTTCGAGTCCTGTCCCCCCAGCCACGGCGCCGAGTTCCCAAGCCCGGTTCCGCCGCCTAGGCTCGCCCCGCCAGTCGAAGAGAGCGGATGGCCCGACACGTGCTCGTCCTGGCCGCAGGCCGGGGGACAAGGATGAAGTCCGACCTACCGAAGGTCGTCCACCCGGTAGCCGGTCGTCCGATGCTCTCGTGGGTGCTCGACGCCGTCGACGAGGTGTCAGCCGCCTCCGTGACGGTCGTCGTCGGCCACGGTGCCGACTTCGTCTCCGAGATCCTCCCGGCCGGTGCGGGGACCGCCCTCCAGGCCGAGCAGCTCGGCACCGGGCATGCCGCCCTCGTCGGCCTCGAGGCGGTCGACTGGTCGCCCGGGGACACCGTGCTCGTCGTCTACGGCGACACCCCGCTCCTCGAGGGCGACACCCTCGAGCGGCTCGCCCACCGACGCGAGTCGACCGGTGCCGCCGCCGTGGTGCTCGCCGCCGATGCCCCCGACCCCACCGGCTATGGCCGCGTCCTCCGACGCTGGGACGGCACCTTCGACCGGATCGTCGAGCACCGTGACGCCGACGAGGTCGCCCTGGCCGTCACCGAGGTGAACTCCGGCATGTACGCCTTCGAGGCCGAGTTCCTCGCCGGCGCCCTCCCGGCCCTCGGGACCGCCAACGACCAGGGCGAGTACTACCTGCCCGACGTCTGCAACCACCGGCCCGATGACGTCGTCGTCGAGGCGATGCCCTTCGAGGAGATGTCGGGCATCAACACCCACGTCGAACTGGCGGCCGTCGGCGACGTGCTCCGTCGTCGCATCCTCGACCGGTGGATGCTCGCCGGCGTCCGCATCGACGACCCCGCCTCCACGTGGGTCGAGTCCGGGGTCGAGCTCGCCGCCGGTGCCCACCTCGCCCCCGGCACCCATCTCCGGGGCTCGACCCGCATCGGCCCGGGCACCCGGGTCGGCCCCGACGTCTGGATCGAGGACTGCACCGTCGGTGCCGACTGCCTCGTGTGGTTCAGCGTGCTCCGCGGCGCCGTGCTGGGAGACGGCGTCGAGGTCGGCCCGTACGCGTCCCTCCGCCCCGGCAGCGTCCTCGCCGACGGGGCCAAGGCGGGCACGTTCGTGGAGACCAAGAACACGGAGGTGGGACCGGGCTCCAAGGTCCCCCACCTGAGCTATCTCGGCGACGCCACCCTCGGGAGCGGCGTCAACGTCGGGGCCGGGACGATCACCTGCAACTACGACGGCGTCGACAAGCACCGCACCGAGATCGGCGACGGCGTCTTCATCGGCTCGGACACCATGCTCGTCGCCCCGGTCCGCCTCGGGAACCGATCGGTGACGGGAGCCGGCTCCACCATCACCCGGGACGTGGACGACGGGGCCCTGGCGGTCGAACGCGCCGACCAGCGCGAGATTCCCGGGTACGGTGACCGTCTGGCTGCTCGCAAGGCAGAGAAGCGGGCGCGGCGAGAGGAGCAGGAGGGCTGATGCAGGTCGTCGAGCGGCGCAAGCTCATGCTCTTCAGCGGGTCGGCGAACCAGCCGCTCGCCGAGGAGGTCGCGAAGTTGCTCGACGTCGAGCTGGGCGGCCTCGAACGGTCGGTCTTCGCCAACGGCGAGATCTACGTGCGCACCACCGAGAGCGTCCGCGGTGCCGACTGCTTCGTGCTCCAGTCCCACACCGAGCCGCTCAACTTCAACATCATGGAGCAGCTGGTCACCATCGACGCCCTCCGGCGGGCCTCGGCGAGGGCCATCACCGCGGTCGTCCCCTTCTACGGCTACTCCCGGCAGGACAAGAAGGGCCGCCCCCGGGAACCCATCACGGCCCGGCTCATGGCCGACCTGCTGCACACCGCCGGCGCCGACCGGATCGTCTCCGTCGACCTCCACACCGGCCAGCTGCAGGGCTTCTCGAACCGCCCATTCGACCACCTCACCGCCCTCCCGATCCTCGTCGACTACCTGTCCGACCGGCTCGAGGGCCCGACGACCGTCGTGTCGCCGGACGCCGGCGGCGTGAAGCGGGCGGAGCGGTTCGCCCGCCATCTCGGTGCCGAGGTGGCCTTCGTCTACAAGCGGCGCAGCGCCGACGTGCACAACGAGTCGACAGCCCTCGCCGTCGTCGGCGAGGTCGACGGCCGCAACGTCGTCATCCTCGACGACATGATCGACACCGCCGGCACCGCCGCCAACGCCGCCACGATGCTGCGCGAGAAGGGCGCCACGTCGGTGCGGGTGGTGGCCACCCACGGCATCTTCTCCCCGCCGGCGGCCGAGCGGCTCGGGGCGGCCCCGCTCGAGGAGATCGTCGTCACGAACACCCTCCCCATCCGCGGCGACATCGCCGCCCTCGACAACCTCACCGTCATCTCCATCGCCCCCATCGTCGCCGAGGCCCTGGAGGCGATCTTCCAGGAGACCTCGGTGAGCCAGATCTTCCTGGGCGAGAACATCTAGGCCGCCGGCGGCGGCAGTGGATCGGTACTCCAGCACTTCAGCACTTCGGACCGGAGTCCCTAGCCTCCGGCGAACGCCACGGAGGTCACCACATGCAGGTACGGATCGGGATCGCCGACACCGCTCGGGAGATCGAGCTCGACATCGAGGACGTCGAGGAGTTCAAGGATCGCGTCGCCGAGGCGATGGCCGACGACGACGTGCCGATCCTGTGGGTGACCGATGTCGCCGAGCACCTGGTCGGGATCCCCGTCGACCGCATCGGCTACATCGACGTGACGCCCGAGCACAAGATGGTCCCGGGGTTCCGGTAGCCGGAGGCCGGGAGGCGTCCACGCCCAACCGAACGATCGTGGGGCCGGGTGCTCGGAGGGGGACTCGCCCTGTCGACACGCGACGAGCCCCCCGCCCGGGGCGGGGGGGCGGCGGGGGGGGGGGAGTCCTAGGCGGGCTGGCGGGGGGGCCCCTCCGCCCGCCC
>JBFLKR010000082.1:0-2661 GCA_040883295.1 Acidimicrobiia bacterium | reverse complement strand
TCGTCATCGGCCTCGCCGTGGGCCTCGCCAACGCCTGGTACTGGGTCCGTCGCTCGTCCGAGGACGACGAGGGAGGCCCCGATGATCGCTGACCTGCTGATCGGGCTGGGAGCCGGCATCCTCGCCGGGATCGTGTTCTTCGGCGGCCTCCGGTGGACCGTGGAGCGCCTGCCCCTGGTGCGCCGGCCCGGCCTGCTCATCTCGGCCAGCTTCCTCATCCGGACGGTCGTGCTGGCAGGCGTCCTCGTGCTCGCCTCCCAGGGCGACCTCGTCCGGGTGGTCGCGGGCCTGGTCGGGGTGATCGCCGCCAGGACCGCCATCGTCGCCCTCGTCCGGCGCGGCGACAGGGAGGAGACGACCCGATGGACCTGACCCAGCTGTCGCCCGACGAGGTCGTCTACTGGACCTGGGGGCCCATCGAGTTCAACGCGACCATCGTCTTCACGTGGGGCGTCATGGCGCTGATGATCCTCGGCGCCTGGCTGCTCTCGCGCCGGATCACGGCCGCCACCGACATCCCCAGATCCCAGAACCTCGTCGAGGTGGCCGTCGACTACATGGTCGACCAGATCCGCGAGATCAGTGGGGGTGACCGCCCGGGTCCCTACCTCCCCTTCATCGGCACCCTGTTCGGCTTCATCGCCGTCGCCAACCTCTTCACCATCGTGCCGGGGTACCTCCCGCCGACGGCCTCCCTGTCCACCACCACCGCCCTCGCCCTGGCCGTGTTCGCCGCCGTCCCGCTGTTCGGCATCGTCCGGGAGGGGACGGGCACCTACCTCCGGCACTACGTGGAGCCGACGCCGCTGATGCTGCCCTTCAACATCATCGGGGAGCTCTCCCGCACCCTGGCGCTCGCCGTGCGTCTCTTCGGCAACGTGATGAGCGGCACGAAGATCGTGGCCGTCCTGGTGGCGGTCATCCCCTTCTTCATCCCCATCGTCTTCCGCGCCTTCGGCGTCATCACCGGGCTGATCCAGGCGTACATCTTCGCCGTGCTCGCCATGGTCTACATCGCCTCCGGCATGCGGGCCACCGAGGACGACGCCGACGCGACCACCGACTCCTGAGGAGGAACCATGGATCCCCAAACCGTCATCGGCATGGTCTCGGTCATCACGGCCGGGCTCACCATCGCCATCGGCTCGATCGGACCGGCGCTCGGAGAGGCGCGTGCCCTCGACCGGGCCCTTGCCTCGATCGCCCAGCAGCCGGACGAGGCCGGCCGAATCACGCGAACGGTCTTCGTCGGCCTCGCCTTCATCGAGTCGACCGCCATCTACTGCTTCGTGATCTCGATCATCCTCGTGTTCGCCAACCCGTTCTGGGACCAGGTGATGGGCGGATGATCGGGACCACGGGCACGCGGCTCCCCGAGGGGCGTGCGCCATGCTGATCGACTGGTGGACCGTCGGCGCCCAGCTGCTCAACTTCGTGGTCCTCCTGGTCGCGCTCCGCTATCTGCTGTTCGACCGGATCGTGTCGGCGATGGACGAGCGCGAGGAGCGAATCGCGTCCCGGGAACGACGCGCCGCCGAGGCCAAGGAGGAGGCCGAGGAGGCGGCCCGGCACCACGAGGAGAAGACCGCCCAGCTCGAACAGGAGAAGGGCGAGGTGCTGGCCGAGGCGCGCCGGGAGGCCGACGAGCGGCGCCGGGAACTGCTCGACGAGGCCCGCACCGAGGTCGAGGAGCGAGAGGATCGCTGGCGGCGGTCGCTGCGGGATCGTCAGGAACGCCTCGTGGAGCATCTCGCCCGCACCACCGGGGAGCAGGCGATCGAGGTCGCACGCCGGGCACTCACCGACCTGGGCGACGTCGACCTCGAGGAACGGGTGCTGGACCGGTTCGTGGACCGGCTCGACCGGCTCGACGACGACGACCGGTCATCGATGGCCGAGGCGTTGTCCGAGGCCGAGACGGTGGAGATCCGCACCGCCTTCGAGGTCCCGGACGCGGCCCGAAAGGGGCTGGCGGACGCCCTCGCCGAGCTCGCCGCCGATGGCACCGGTGAGCTCCGATGGTCCCGCGATCCCGAGCTGGTGACCGGTGTGCTGGTCGAGGCCGGGGCCCGGACCGTCGGGTGGTCCGTGGACGGCTACCTCGATGGCGTCCGGCGAGCCTTCGAAGCGGTCCTCGACGAGGCGACTGTCGGGGTCCGGGACGGTGGGGACGAGACGGACGAGGGCGATGGAGACGGGAGCGACGAAGACGGGCGGGACGAGACGGACGAGGGCGACGAAGAGGACGACGGATGACCGACGTCGGGATCCTCGACGCAGAGGCATGGTCCGGCGCCCTCGACGACCGGCTGGACCGGCTCGGCGGGGCCATCGACACCGGTGCCGTCGACCGGCCGGTCGTCGGCGAGGTGGGGCGCGTGCGCCGGGTCGATGCCGGCATCGCCGAGGTCGACGGCCTGCCCGGCGTCAGGTCCGAGGAGCTCGTCTCGCTCGGCGACGGCGTCCTCGCGCTGGCCCTCGACCTCGGCCGGGACCGACTCGGCGTCGTGCTGTTGGACCCACCCGGCGAGCTCAAGGCCGGGGACCCGGTCCGACGGGGCGAGCGGGTCCTCAGCGTGCCGGTCGGGGCGGGGCTCGTCGGGCGGGTCGTGGGGCCCCCCCGCCGCCCCCCCCCCCGGGCCGGGGGGGGGGGCCCCCCCC
>JBFLKR010000081.1:0-3773 GCA_040883295.1 Acidimicrobiia bacterium | reverse complement strand
CCTCGGCGTTGTACGTCCAGTTCGGCGCGGCGTCCGTCAGGGCGACCTCGACGTCGACCCCGTCGGTCGTCGGCCGGAACGTCACCGTTCCCACGGGGAGCGACTCGTCCTGGGCCCAGTGGTTCGGGCAGGTGACGTCGCCGTCGCCGTAGATCGTCGCCTCGACACCTTCGGCCGCACACCCCGCCAAGAGCCCCACGCAAACCACGATAAGTGCAGTGACTCGCACCATGACAACCTCCACCGGACATCATCGCGCCCAGGGTGCATCGGTTGCCATCGGGGCCAGCCCTGAATCGGCCGCCCAGAGATCCCCCGGCCGTGCCCGCTCCGTCTCTCTGGTGTCATGCCACACAAGCTCGTCGCCATCGCCGGGAGCACCCGGCAGGCCTCCCTCCACAAGCAGTTCATCGCCGCCGCCGCCCACGAAGCCGAACGCCTCGGGCTCGATGCCGCCGTCGTCGACCTCTCGGACTACCCGATGCCGCTGTACGACGGCGACCTCGAGGACGCCGAGGGCGTGCCCGAGGCCGCCGTTGCGCTACGAGATCTCATCGCCGAGGCCGATGTCGTCCTCATCGCCTCTCCCGAGTACAACGGCGGCTACACGGCCGTCCTGAAGAACGCCATCGACTGGGTGACCCGGGTCGAGAAGCAGGTGTTCCAGCGCCCGACGGTGCTGGCCGCCGCCAGCCCGGGCCGGGGCGGCGGCGCCATGGGGCTGGCGGGGCTGCGGACGACGCTCGAGCACATGGGTGTGCACGTCGTGGACGAGATCTCCGTGCAGGGGGCCGGCCCGGGTTTCGCCGACCGCCCGGTCGTGCGAGACCTGGTCCGATCGTCGTTGGTCGAGGCGCTGGCGGCCCAGGAGCTGGCGATCGCCGGCTGAGGTCAGCCCGACCGGCGCCCCTCGGTCGACTGCGGCAGCGGGTTCTCGGCCATGAACGCGAGGATTTCGGCCGCAACCGTCGGCCCCTGGTCTTCCTGGAGGAAGTGGCCGGCGTCGTGAATGGTCACGTGGCGCTGCCCTGCCGCCCCGGGCACGTGGGCCTGGAAGTATTCGTCGACCGGCAGCATCCGGGCGGCGTGGTCGCGGTCGCTGAACGCAGTCCGGAACGGCTTGTCGAACTCCCCGAGCCTCGCCCACGCCTCCCGGTTGGTGCGGGCGTCGGGGGAGTCGCCGTCGAGGGGGATGAGTTGGGGCATCGCTCGGGCGCCCGCCTTGTATCGGTTCGACGGGAATGGGGCGTCGTAGCCGGCCCGGACCTCCGGGGTGAGGCGGCTCTCGCTGGCGAGGGCTTGGGCCATGCGGCCGATCGGGAACACCGGCGTCCACCGGGCGAAGAGCTTCCACGCCCGGGCCCCGAGGTGGGGGAGCAGCCGGCGGGGGCCGTCGGCCGGCACGAAGTTCGAGTCGCCGCCGGCGGGCAGACCCGTGTTGGCGATCATCACCCGGGCGAAGCGCTCGGGCTCGAAGGCCACGAGCCGGAGGGACAGCAACCCGCCCCAGTCCTGGGCGTACAGCGTGATGTCGGAGAGGTCGAGCAGGTCGAACAGCGCCATCCGCAGCCAGGTCACTTGGCGGTCGTACGTGTAGTCGCCGATCGTGGTCGGTTTGTCGGACTTGCCGAAGCCGACCAGGTCGGGGGCGATGACCCGGTGGCCGGCGGCGACCAATGGGGGGATGACCTTGCGGTAGAGGAAGCTCCACGACGGCTCGCCGTGGAGCAGGACGACGACCTCGCCGTCGGGGTCGCCCTCGTCGAGGTGGTGCATGCGGATGGTCCGGCCCTCGAAGGGGATCTCGAGCCAGTGGGGTTCGAAGGGGTAGTCGGTCAGGCCGTCGAAGCGGTCCTCGGGGGTGCGGAGCAGGTCCATTGGGGGTCCTCGTTGGGTTACCTAGCGGTCGCTAGGCGACAACCTAGCGACCGCTAGGTACACTGTCAATCGTGGCCACCTCCACCCGCGACGCCATCCTCGAGACCGCCGCTCGCCTCTTCGTCGAGCGCGGCTACGCGGGGACCTCCGTCCGAGACATCGCCGCCGAGCTCGGCATCGCCAACCCGTCCCTCTATCACCACTTCCCGTCGAAGGCGGACATCCTCGCCGAGCTCCTCGCCGAGCCCATGGGGCGCGTGCAGGCCGCCGTCGTCGAGGCCGAGGGCCTCACCGGCGACGACCGAACCCGCCGGATCATCGGCGGCCTGTTGGAGGCGCTCGAGGTGCACAGCGGCGTGGCGGTCATGGCGCTGCACGACGCCGGGGCCGTGCCCGCCGCCCAGCGGGACCTCGCGATCGCGCAGCGCTCGACCATCGACGAGTTGCTCGGCGACGGCGTCGCCGACGACCACCGGCAACTGCGGATCACCATGGCGATCGGCGCCGTGGAAGGGGTCGTGACCGACCTGCTGGCGACGTCGCCCGACCAGGACGCCTTCGCCGAGCGGCTTCGGTCGGTGCGCGAGGACGTGGTGGAGGCCGTCCTCGGCATCCTGCGCTAGTCGTCGGCCTGGTTGGCGGCCACCGCCCGCAGCGACGCGTAGAGCCGCGACTCGGGCCATGGGCGGGCCGGGAGGGGGAGCTCGAGGGCGACGGCTCCGTCGGACGCCGGGCCGGCCACGGCGCCGCGGCGGGTGAGGAGGTCGATCACCGGTTGGTTTGCCGTCGACACGTACGCCCGGAACCGCACGATCCCGTTGGCGGCCGCCGCGTCGGCGAGCACCCGCAGCAGCAGGCCGCCGAGGCCCCGGTGCTGGTACTCGTCGATGACGGCGATCGCCGCCTCGGCGACGGTCGGCTCGTCGGCCACCCGGATGTAGCGGCCGATGCCGATGCCCGCCTGGTCGTCGTCCACCAACTCGGCGCCCCAGGCGAAGTGGTCGTCGTAGTCGATCTCGGTGAGGTAGCGCAGGTCGGCGCCCGACAGCGACGCCCGGTTCTGGAGGAAGCGCAGGTAGCGGGACCGCTCCGAGAAGCGTTCCCAGCCTTCGGCGAGGCGGTCACGGTCCTTGGGAGCGATCGGACGGATGCGAACCGGGGTTCCGTCGGTCAACTCGGTCTCGAACCCCAGCCGCTCGACGAAGTCGTCGATCGACTCCTGCTCCCGTCGCATCCGAGAAGTCTCGCAGGTGGGGGGCGATGTGGGGTCGTGCCGCTCAGCCGAGGCGGCGGTAGGCGGCCGCCATCGCCTGGCGAGCCAGCATCAGTGTGGCCGCCAGCAGCAGCACGTCGACGAAGCTGCCGAGCGTCACCCGGTCGCCGAACACGATGTCGACGGCCTCGAGGATCAGGAACTTGCTGAAGAACAGGATCGCCCAGACACCGAACAGCCCGGCCACCCGTCGACTCCGCCCCTCCCCACGTCGCGCCCAGTCCAGGACCCGTCCCTTGGCGGTGGTGACGAGGTCGAGGAGCACCTTGAGCAGCGCGGCGGTGAGGATCGAGATCGTGAACGAGTCGATGGTCTTGTTCGGCGACCACTCGACCCACAGGTTGAGCACCGCGACATAGATGAGGACGTCGACCGCCCACGACAGGAACACCCGTTGGGCGGGGGTCGTGGCGAGGTCCGTGTGCAACCCTTCCTGCACGAGGAGCAGTGTCGCAGGATTGGTGGGGCCTGGCCGACACGTGTGGCGTCGCCGGGCGATCTCTCATCGCTCTCTGGCACCGCCCCCCTCCCACCCGCCGCCGTGGTCGGGCCGCGGGGGCCATCCCCCCCCGCGGGGGGGTCTCCCCCCCAGGGGGGGGCGGGGTTGGGGGTGCCCCCGGGG
>JBFLKR010000080.1:0-4326 GCA_040883295.1 Acidimicrobiia bacterium | reverse complement strand
TCCTGCGGGCCCGGCAGGTGGACTTCACATCGATCGGCCTGGCAGAGGCGATCGACCACCTCGTTCGAACCGCCGGAGCAACGCCCGACGCGGCGGTCGTGGAGATCGCGTCGCTCGGCCTGCCGATCCACCCATTGACGCCGGCGATCGCCGTCGAAGCCGGGACGCTCCGGGCCGGCCACTACCACCGGAGCCGACGCCCGGTGAGCATGGCCGATTGCGTCGTGGCCGCCACCGGTCTGGTCCGCCGAACCTGGGTGGCATCCAGCGACCGGCACCTACTCGAGCTCTGTACCGACGAGGGCATCGATGTCGTGGCCCTCCCCGACAGCTCGGGCGAGGTCTGGGAGCCGTCAGTCGACGAGTGAGCGGAGGCGGTCGGCGGCGGCCTCGGCGGTGAGGTCCCGCTGGGCCTCGGCCAGCAGCTCGTAGCCCACCATGAACTTGCGCACGGATGCCGACCTCAGCAGCGGCGGGTAGAAGTGGGCGTGGAGGGTCCAGTGCTCACCGGCGGTGCCGTCGAAGGGGGCTCCGTGCCAGCCCATCGAGTAGGGGAACGGGCTGTCGAACACCCGGTCGTAGGTGCGGATCAACCGACCCACCATCACCGCCAGCGAGTCCCGCCGCTCCGGGGCGAGGTCGGGCAGCCGTCGCACCTCGAAGCGGGGCAGCACCAGCGTCTCGAACGGCCACACCGC
Organism: Acidimicrobiia bacterium; assembly: GCA_040883295.1. GTDB lineage: Bacteria > Actinomycetota > Acidimicrobiia > Spongiisociales > JAENVV01 > JAHEFX01. The sequence continues at coordinate 3,628 of JBFLKR010000080.1, read as the reverse complement.
CCAGAACGGCACCACCACCAGCCAGTCCTCGTCGGCCAGCACCTCCCGGGGCCCGCCCGCCTCGGCGGCGGCGTAGTCGGCCAGCAGCCGGGTGCCGTGGGCGGCGAGGTGGCGGGCCTGGGAGGCGTCCTCGGCGGCGGGATCCTCGGGCAGTGCCTCCCCCGCCCAGATCTGGCCGTGGGGGTGGGGGTTGGATGCCCCCATCATCTGGCCCCGGTTCTCGAACACCTGCACCCAGCGCCACCGCTCCCCAAGGTCGGCGGTCTCGTCGGCCCAGAGGTCGACCACGGCTCGGACGCCGGCCGGGTCCATGTGGGCGAGGTGGGTGGCGTGGTCGGGCGAGAAGCAGATCACCCGACAGGTCCCCCGCTGGGGCTCGGCCCGGAACAGGCCATCGTCGACGCCGTCGGCGTCGACGTCTGGGAGCAGGGCTGGGTAGTCGTTGGTGAAGGCGAACGTGCCCTCGTAGGCGGGGTTCGTCTCCCCGCTCGCCCGGGTGTTGCCGGGGCACAGGTAGCAGTCGGGGTCGTGGCTGGGCACCGGCTCGGTCGACGGTCGGTCCTCGGCGCCCTGCCAGGGTCGCGCCGTGCGATGCGCCGACACCAGCACCCAGCGATCCCCCAGTGGGTCGTACCGCCGGTGCGGGGTGGCGGGCAGGTCGGCGGGGGTCACTTGATGCCCGAGGTGGCCACGTTCTCGACGAAGTACCGCTGGGCCGCCACGAAGATCGAGATCGGGACGACCACCGCAATGACGATGCCGGCGAAGATCAGGTTCGGGCTCTCCACCGCCTGGCCGCCGAGCTGGCGCAGGGCGATGGTGAGGACGTAGGACTCCGTGTTGGCCGTGTTGATCGCCACGAGCGGCCACACGAACGAGTTCCAGGCGTAGAGGAACGAGAACGTGCCGAGGGTGGCGATCGCCGGCCACGACAGCGGCACGTAGATCCGCCAGAGGATCGTCCAGCGTGTCGCCCCGTCGATGACCGCGCTCTCGTCGAGCTCGTTGGGGATGCCGGCGAAGAACTGGCGCATCAGGAACGTGCCGTAGGCGTTGAAGAGGAACGGCCAGACGAGCACCCCGAGGCTGTCGACCCAGTCGAGGGCCACCATGAACTGGAACAGCGGCACCAGCACCACGATGAACGGGATCATGATCGAGCCGAGGTAGGCGAAGAAGATCGCATCGCGACCCGGGAACCGGATCCGGGCGAACGCGTAGCCACCCATGATCGACGTGAACAGGATGCCGATGACCACGAGGCTCGTGACGAGGATCGTGTTCGACAACGCCCGCTCCATCGCCGGTCGCTCGAGCACCAACGAGAAGTTCTGCCACTCGGCGCTGATCCGCTCGGCGGCCGGGGCCGTGCGGACCACGGCATAGGTCGCCCCTTCCCCGTCGGGCACCTCGAACCGGCCAACCGAGGTGTTGCGGGCGAGCGCCAACCCGGTGGTGCCATCCCCGAGCTGCACCTCGTAGATCGGTAGCTCGGTGCCGTCCACGTCGACGCTCGCCCCGGTGGCCGACGCCAGCTCGAGGGGCCAGGCGAGCTCGTCGTCCGGGTCGGCCGGGTCGACGAAGACCCCCGCCGGGATGCCCGACTCGACGAGCACCACCTCGGTGTCCTCGCCATCGATGGGGAGGGCGAACACCGGCAGCTCCTCGCCGTCGACCTCGCGGACGATGGGCTCACGGGGCAGCACCCGGGGCGGGTAGCGGAAGGTGTCGGCAGGCGTCTTGAGCGCGGATGCCGCCATGTAGACGAAGGGGAACACCATGAGCAGGGCGAACGCCGAGAGCACGACGTAGATCGCCGCCTTCCCGATGGCGCTGCGACGGCGCCGCCGACGGCGATCCCGGACGGCCTGGGCCTGGTCGCTCATTTCGACAGCACCCCCTCGTCGCCCTGGGTGCGGAAGTAGATGATCGTGATGAGGAAGATGATGAGGAAGAGCACCCACCCGATGGCCGACGCGTAGCCCTGGTCGAAGCGCTCGAAGCCGTTCTGGTACAGGTAGATGACCGGCGTCAGCGTGGCGTTGTCGGGCCCGTTCGGCGACAGCTGCGGAGCATTCAGGATGAACGGCTCGTTGAACAGCTGCAGTGCGAGGATCGTGGTGGTGATGGTCACGAACGCCGTGGTCGGGGCCAGCGAGGGGATCGTGATCGCGCGGAACTTCCGCCAGGTGCCCGCCCCGTCGATCTCCGCCGCCTCGTACAGCGACTGGGGGACGCCCTGGAGTCCGGCGAGGAACAGCACCGTGTTGAACCCGAGGGTCCCGAACACGAACACGATGACCATCGAGAGCATGGCCGTCGACGGGTTGGAGAGCCACTGTGGCTGGGGGGCGGTGAGGTCGAAGAACGGCAGCAGGTTGATCCAGTCGGTGACCACGACGATGGCGAAGTTGATGTAGCCGACCGTGGCGTTGAAGAGCTGCTTCCAGATGAGGGCGACGCCGACCACCCCGGCGACGGACGGCAGGAAGTAGAGCGCCCGGAACACCTTCATCCCCGGGAGCTTCATGTTGAGGGCGGTGGCGAGGGCGATCGCCGGGAAGATCGAGAGCGGGATGGCGAGGACCGAGAAGTAGGCGATGTTGGTCAGCGACCGCAGGAAGAACGGGTCACCGAAGAGCTCGACGTAGTTCTGGAGGCCGATGAAGTTGGCGGTCTGCAGCCCGTCCCAGTCGGTGAGGGAGATGAACAGGGACACGACGAGCGGACCGGCGAGAAAGGCGAGGAAGCCGAGGATGTTGGGCGACACGAAGAGGATGCCGTCCATGGTGTCGAGCCCGGTGGACGGGGTCTCGAACGCCCGGGTGGCCGTGCCCGATCGCAGGATGACCATCCAGAAGACGGCGAGCGCCAGCACCAGCAGGTAGAGGAAGGCGGGGATCGCCGCGATGCCGGTGACGAAGGCCCAGAGGCCCTGGAAGAGGCCGACCGCCACGAGCATGGCGGCGAAGCCGCCGAACATGAGGACCTTGGCGGCGAGGCCGAGCCACCGAGCCCACGGGCCGGTGCCGTTGGCCCAGCCGTTCATGACCCAGCCGATGATCGCCACCCCGAGATAGGGCAGGCCCTGGTTGAAGCGGGCCCCGAGTCCGTCGAGGCCGTTGAAGACGTTGAGTTCCTGCAGCAGGAAGAACGAGGCGAGCGTGATGAGCAGGAGATGGAGGACGAAGGAGGTCAGCCGACCCCGGTGGTCGAGCCGAGCGATCCACCAGGTCGCGGCGCCGCCGGCGACACCGACGAGACCGAGGATGACGGCGGCGACGATCCGAGTCGTGCCCTCGAAGACGTCGCCGGTGGCGACGACGACGGCAGCGGCGATCGCGGCCAGCGCGTAGATCGCCTGCCAGCCGGCCAGGGGCCACAGCCAGGTTGGCCGGTGTCTTGGGGTCCAGTCCTTTGGAATAACGCACCCCGCGGAGTGCGGTGATGCGGCGGCACAGTGGGAGGGCCGCCTCCAGTGTGTCACGGACCGGGAGTTCCAACTCCTTGGCCAACGCGTTGTAATACTCAAGGAGGAGACTGGACGGGAGGCCCTGCAATTCCACCATGCCCATTTTGTCAAGGAGTGCGTCCATTACTTGGTTTCCTTTCTGGCAACATAGTCATG
>JBFLKR010000079.1:0-2918 GCA_040883295.1 Acidimicrobiia bacterium | reverse complement strand
CGGCGGCTCGGTGCTCGTCGTGAGCCACGACCCCCGACGGGTCGACCAACTGTGCGACCGCATGGTGCGGATCGTCGGCGGCACGGTGGAGGCGGCATGAGGTTCTGGCGACAGGCGTGGGTGATCGCCCGCCGCGACCTCGTGTCCGAGGGCCGCTCGGGCGAGGTCGTCTGGGTCGTCATCCCGTTCGCGCTCGTCGCCCTGTTCCTCATCCCGGTGGCGATCGGGGGGCGTCGGGGGATCCTCGACGAGATCGGCCCCGGCATGTTCTGGGTGGTCGTGCTGCTCTTCGGCCTCTTCGTCACCCTCCGCCGCAGCTCGCAGGTCTCCCCCGCCGAAGCCGACGTGCTGGCCCTCGTGCTCGTCGACCCGGCCGCCGGGTTCCTGGGGCGCAGCCTCGCCTCGTTCGTGCTGGTGGTGGGCGTGCAGGCGGTGGCGGCCCCGGCGACCCTGGCGCTCTTCGGACCCGAGCTGCCGAGGGCGTGGCCGTGGTTGGTACCGATCGGACTGCTCGCAGCCGCCGGCATGGCCATGGTCGGCACCATCGCCGGGAGCCTCGCCCGAGGGACGCGTCTGGGCTCTGCGGTGGCGCCGCTGCTGGCCATCTCGCTGTCGTTCCCGCTCCTCTCCGGCGCCTCGATCGCCACCTCCGAGTTGGCCGGGGACGCCGATATCCTCGCCCCCGTGGCACTCCTCGCCCTCGTCGACGTGCTGGTGGCGGTGGCAGGCGTGCTGACGGCCCGACCCCTGGAGGAGAGCGGCGCATGACCGCCTCGCGCATCCTGAACTGGACCGCAGGAGCCGCCATGGCGGTGGCCGCCTGGTTCGCGTTGACGGCGCCACCCGACGCCCTGCAGGGCATCTACGCCCGGGTCATCTACGTCCACGTTCCCGCGGGCTGGCTGGCGTACCTCGCCTTCTTCTTCGCCCTCGCAGGCTCCATCGGCTGGCTGATCGGCAAGCGCCGCTCGTTCGACCGACTGGCCGTCGCCTCGGTGGAGATCGGCGTCTTCTTCACCGGGCTCACGATCATCACCGGCATGATCTGGGGGTACCCCGTCTGGGGGACCGCCTGGGACTGGGGCGACGCCCGCCTCATGTCGGTCGCCGTGATGTTCTTCATCTACCTCGCCTATCTCGCCCTCCGCCGCACGATCGACGACGCCGACGTCCGGGCCACCCGCTCGGCGGCCCTGGGGATCGCGGCGTTCGTGATCGTCCCCCTGAGCTATTTCTCGACGATCCTCTGGCGGACCCTCCACCAGGGCATGACGTTCACGCCGGCCGGGATCAACATGGACCCCGAGATGCTCCCGGCCTTCTTCATCAACCTCGGGGCCTTCACCCTGCTGTTCGCCGACTTCCTCGTGTCCCGCATCCGCCTCGAGAAGGCGATGGAGACGGCGGCGACCCGGGAGGTCACCGAGACGGCCGGGTCCGCGGTCACCCCACCCGACCTGGGGCTCATCGATGGCTGAGTTCTGGGTCGCCTTCGCCTTCATCGCGACCTATGGCGTGATCATCGGCTACGCCCTGTCGCTCCGCATCCGGCGACGTCGCCTCGACGAGGTCGACTGATGGACCGCCGGTGGTTCCTGGCCGTCTCGGGCACCATCGCCGGCGTGCTCGGGGTGCTGCTCTTCGCCAACCTGCTCGGGGCGAACACCGTCTACTACCTCGAGCCACGGGAGGCCCTCGCCCAGCGTGCCGATCTCCCCGACGGCGAGTCGTTCCGACTCGGCGGCGTCGTGGTGGAGGGGTCGGTCACCACTGCCGGTGACGACATCACCTTCACGATCACCGACTTCGCCGAGGAGATCACGGTCCGCACCGACGCCACCCCGCCCGAGCTCTTCACCGAAGGCGTGCCGGTGATCCTCGACGGGAGCTTCTCCGGTGACGCCTTCGTGGCCGAGGAGATCCTCCTGCGCCACGAGGAGAACTACGAGACCCCCGAGGACGGCGAGGACTACGACTTGGACTACGAGGCGCCGCCGGAGGCCGAGGGATCGTGATCGCCGCCGCAGGCGCCCTCGCCGTCTGGGCGGCGGTGATCGGTGCCGCTTGGCTCGCCGTCGTCGGGTTCGGCACCCTTCGGGGCGGCGACCGTCCCACCCGGGTCCCGGTCGCCCTCCTGCTGTGGGGGTCGGTCGCCGCCATGGGACTGCTGGTCGCCGGGCTCCTCCTCGACGACTTCTCGATCACCTACGTGGCCAACCACTCGGCCGCCACCACCCCGATCATCTTCAAGATCGCCTCGGCCTGGGGCGCCCTCGAGGGCTCGATCGTGCTCTGGGGGCTCATGCTCGGCGTCTTCACCTGGCTCATCGCCCGGGGCGTCGGTGACGGGGACCGCCTCGGCCGGGTGGCGCTGGCGGTGATGGCCGTCGTCTCGTTCTTCTTCTTCGCCCTCATGGCGACCGTGGCGAACCCCTTCGAGGTGTGCGTCGAGGCGGCCGAGGTCGGGTGCGCCGAGTCCTCGGCCTGGCCACTCGCCGCCACCGAGGCTCCCTCGGAGGGACGAGGCCCCAACCCGCTGCTCCAGAACCACATCCTCATGGCCGTGCACCCGCCGGCGCTCTACGTCGGCTACGTCGGCCTGACCGCTCCCTTCGCCTTCGCCATGGCGGCACTGGCGCTCGGCCTGCCCGGCGCCGACTGGGCCCGGCGGACCCAACGATGGACCCTCGGCGCCTGGGCGTTCCTGACCATCGGCATCCTCCTCGGTGGTTGGTGGTCCTACGAGGTGCTCGGCTGGGGCGGATACTGGGCCTGGGACCCGGTCGAGAACGCCTCGATCCTCCCGTGGCTCACCGCCACCGCCTTCCTGCACTCGGTCGTGGTGCAACTGCGTCGCGGGATGCTGCAGGCCTGGAACTTCGTCCTGGTGATCGCCACCTTCGCTCTCACCATCTTCG
>JBFLKR010000078.1:0-2525 GCA_040883295.1 Acidimicrobiia bacterium | reverse complement strand
GCGCAGAAATCCTGCGGGTTGCGGCTCGGTGGTCTGGCACGATCGGGCCGATGCCGACCACCGAACCGATCGAGACCGATCGATTGACGCTCCGCCCCCTCGAGATGAACGACGCGGACGAAATGGTCGACGTGCTCTCCGACGCCGGGCTGTACCGGTTCACCGGCGGCGAGCCACCCACGGTCGACGAGCTCCGCGACCGATATCGGCACCAAGTGGCCGGGCCGCCTCGTCCCGACGAGACCTGGCACAACTGGGTGATCCGGCTCGACGGGCGGTCGGTCGGCTTCGTGCAGGCGACGGTGCACGGCGAGCACGCCGACCTGGCGTGGGTCGTGGGCGTGCCGTGGCAGGGATCGGGCTTCGCGAGCGAGGCAGCCGGGGCCATGCGCCAGTGGCTCTCGGAACAGGGCGTTTCCCGGTTCACGGCCCACATCCATCCCGACCACGCCGCCTCCCTGGCCATCGCCCGGAAACTCGGCCTGCAGCCGACGGGCCGGGTCGACGAGGAAGGCGAGGCGGTCTGGTCTCGACCGGGGACCACGCAGCCACCGTCCTAGGCCTCCCGATCCTCCCGGGAGGTCATGACACCGATCACCCAGCCGAGGGCGATCAGCACGACGACCAGCAGCGCCAGCGACAGGGTCACGGTCAGCGTCGTCCAGGTCTCGGTTGGTCGGATGGTGAGTAGCCAGAGCATGCGGTGCGCAAAGGAGGGTGCGTGCCACAATATCGACAGATGGCCGACGACCGAACATGCCCCAACTGCCACGGACTCGTCACGGCGGGCGAGGAGTTCTGCCCGACGTGCGGCGAGTGGCTTGGAATCGAGGGTGGCGAGACGCCCGAGCGCTTCGAGCTCGGTGCCGACGGCCTCGAGACATCGGCCGGCGCGCCCCAACCGGGCCCGGCCCCGGTGACCACCCCCGCACCCCCTCGTGTCGAGGGAACGGCGATCCGTTGCCCGCTCTGTGGCAGGGACAACCCGCCGAACAATCGCCACTGCGAGCAGTGTGGCGCCCGGCTCGCCAACGGGCAGCTGCCGGTGGCCCCCCAGCCGATGGTCCAGACCACGGCGGCGATGCGCACCGCGATCATCGCCGGCTCGGTGCTCGTGCTGGTGGTCGTCGTGGCTTTCGTCGTCAACGCCTTCCGGGGTGACGGGGAGGATCCCGCCGCCGCCGACTCGTCCACGTCCACCACGACGTCATCGGTGGCGTCACAGCAGGTGGTGGTGGACTCGGTGGAATGCTCGGCGGAGTACGCCACGGCCCACCCCTGCACCAATCTCATCGACGGCAGCCCGGCCGACTGGAACGCCCCGATCCCGCCACCGGGCGAGACCCTGACCATCACGATGCAGTTCGATCGGCCGTACGCGATCTCCTTCGTCGAGATCCAGAACCTCCCCGAGGACGACGAGCGGTTCCTGCTCAACTACCGGGTACGCGCCGTGCGGCTGTCGACCTCGGACGTGGCGACACCGTTCTCGAAGAGCCTTCCCGACCAGCCTGGCGCCCTGTTGGAGCCGATCGAGTTCCGCACCACCAACAGCGTCTCGCTCACGATCGAGATCGTGTCCACCTACCCGAGCCAATCGATCGGCGAGGGCGAGGACATCCAGCCCGGCTTCCAGGACCTCTCGATCGCCGAGATCCGGGTCTTCGGCACCCCGGCCGCCTGACCCCGGCGCAACGACTGGTGCCCCCGGGAGTACCTAGACCGAGCACGGCCCTAACCTGACCTCGTCGGCGCAGGCCTCCGAGCCTGCGCCTTCGCTCGTACCGGGGACCGTCCCCGGACTCGATCCGAACCCTGCGCGGGCCCCGACGCGGCCCCGGGGTCAGGAGGTACGTCATGCGGACCTTGTTCTCCACCCTGTCCGGCCTCGCGCTGGTCGTCGGGCTCTTCGTCCTCGGCGGCGCCGTGAGCCCCGTCGAGGAGCCGGAGGCGGCCCCGTTCTCGGCCCCCCGCCCGCTGCCCTTCGAAACCCCCTTCACGGGCCCGGCGCCGGCCAGCGAGGTGACACCCACACCCGGGCCGAGTCGGATCGAGGTGCCCGATCCCCTCGCCGGAGAGTCCCGGGTGGCCTGGTTCGGCTGCCAGCCACCACTCGCCGACGCGGTCTGCGGACCGTTGGCCGGTCCGATCGGGGTCGACTCGCTCATCCCCGACGACCCCAACTCCTCGAAGGACTGGCGCCCGCTCGTCGCCGCCTTCTTCGAGCCCAACGACGTGGACCGGGCCCTCGACGTGATGCAGTGCGAGTCGTTCGGGAACCCGGACGCCAAGAACCCCCGGTCGACGGCCTCTGGGCTCTTCCAGCACCTGGCCTCGATGTGGCCGCCCCGGGCGGCGGCAGCGGGGTTCGCCGGCGCCGACGTCTTCGAGCCCGTGGCCAACGTCGGCACCGCCGCCTGGCTCGTCTACGAGGGCGGAGGCTGGTCGCACTGGTACCCGTCCCGTCACTGCTGGGGACGGTGATCGTCAGCCCGTGAACACCTGGACGGCGATGAGGCCGCGGG